>JBDRTC010000906.1:0-8979 GCA_043824335.1 Planctomycetota bacterium
AAACCCTGTCCCCAGGCAAAAGCCGGCGCCAGCACCAGCGCCGTCACGAGCAGACATCGGATCATCCGGTTCATCGCCACGCTCTCCTCATGTTCGAGAAATCGGGTCGCCAGCTATTCTTTCAGACGATCCGACCCCAAAAAAAGTTCCCCCCACCGCGCGAACGCAGGAGCACCCGGCCGACGGAGGGTTTTGACAGGTCGGTTATGATTCACACGGGTAGGTTATGCTTCAGCATATCGGATAGGCTGTGTCCCAGCAGGTCGGAGCGGAGGACGATATGCTGAAGCATAACCTACCCGGGCTCGCCCGAGCTGGAGTCTAGACTTACGACATCTGCGGCCACCCCCGAAAGAGGGGGGGATAAGGAGAAATCGGGCGACTCGGCAAACTGTCTCGCGTGGGTTCCTCCGCGTTTCGTGGGACTGGTTTGACGCCCTGGGGCGGGATGATATTATCGCATTGAGGGAGTGCCTGTGGCTGAGGTTACGGAGGATTCGTGATTGTGCTTTTGCAGAAGTCCAACTCTTACCAGCATAGCTGGGAAAGGAGGCAACGGGATGCAAACGGCCAAACAACTCTCGGTCAGTCTGGTCAACAAGCCGGGTCGGCTCGCCTCGATGCTGGCGGCCCTGAGCAAAGGTAAGGTCGGCTTTCTCGCGCTAGCCGTGATGGACTCCGGCGACCGCGGGACCGTGCGGATCGTGCCCGACGGGTTCGCCGCGGCCGCGGGGGTCTTGGATAAGATGAACGTCCGTTACGATGCGGCCGAGGTCTTGCTCGTTGAGATCCCCAACCAGTCGGGAGCGTTTGGCAAAGTCTGCGAGCGGTTGGCCGCGGAGCATCTGAACATCGACTACGCCTACAGCTCCTTCGCCGGGCAAAAAGGGACGAAGGGGGGGAGTCTGGCCGTGATCAAGGTCAACGACCTCGCAAAGGCCCAACGCGTGCTGAGCGAGAACGGCAGCCCCCGCCGCCGCAAGCAGCAGCCGGGGCGCCGGCCCAGCCACGCGAGGTAAGCACGGTTGACCTTGCAGCCGGGGGCCGTTCCTGGGAAACTGCCGCCCCCAGTCGGCGCTCGAGGACCCCCCATCGGCTGGTGCTTGGAACCTCGGGCGGTCGCTAGCCCGTTCCCAAAGGGTCGTGATGCGTCGCATTGTTGCGTTCGGTCTTCTGGTATTTGCCCTCGGCGGTTGTGCGACGACCCCGCCGGTAACCAACCCGGCTTGGGAGACGACGAACGTCTTTTACGACAACCCCGTGCTGATTCCAGTGCGCGACCACGAGTTCGCCTGGGAGACCGTGGTCGACGTGGTCGACGACTACTTCAAGATCGAGCGCGAGGAGCCGGTCCGGCTGCTGGGAAACGTGCTGACCGAGGGTCGTCTGGAGACGTTTCCCGAGGTTGGCTCCACCTGCTTCGAGCCCTGGCGGCACGACTCGGTGGGCTCCTACGAAAAGCTCCAGAGCACGCTCCAATCGATTCGCCGCACGGCGACGGTGCGGGTGATTCCGGCCCCGGACCAGAACGGCTACCTGGTCGACGTGGCCGTGTTCAAGGAACTGGAAGACGTGGTTCAGCCCGCCCACACCACGGCCGGCGGGGCCACCTTCCGCTACGATTCCTCGCTCACCCGGGTGGTGAGCCCCGTGGGCGAGCAGGCGATCAACGAGGACTGGATTCCCAAGGGCCGCGATACCTCGCTGGAGCAACGCATCATCGGCCAATTGCTCGCCCGAGCCGCCCCATCCACCCCCCGGTTCTGACGCGCGGTCTCGCCCCGCGCCCGAACCCTCCTCGATCCTACCCAACGGCCCACCGCAGATTCGAGCCCAAGAACGGGCCGTGAGGGTGGTTTGAGCCAGGGAATAAAGTAGACTGAGCGGCTCATGCCAGAGGTTGCCCCGTGCGCGAGGGTCGTCGATGGATTGCCCGAAATGCAGCCGGCCGCTCAGCCGGACCACGTACGAGAACATCCGGGTGATGCAGTGCGAGGATTGCCTCGGATACCTGGTCGCCCGCAACCGGTTGAAGCTCATCAAGAGTTCTCGGGAACAATCGCCCGAGGCGCTAAAGAACGAGGTCCGTGCGGAGCAGACGCCCGATACCCAGGAGCGGATTCGCTGTCCGAGTTGCCGCGTCGAGACGATGCAGAAGGAGCGTGTTCGGATCACGGCCGACGACTTCTTCCACCTCGACGTTTGCCGAAAATGCCACAACGTGTGGCTGGACGGCGGGGAGTTGGCGCGGCTTCAGATCCAATTCGAGCAGTCGGCCAAGGCGGTCGAGGAGTTCGCCCGCCAGGATCGGCTGCAGGATTTCACCGCGGAGCAACGCACCGAATTTCAGCAGCGGGTCGACAAGCTGCAAGACAGCGAGAGCGTCTTTGGCACGTCGGTGGCCGATCTCGCGTTTCTCAGCGCGGGCATCTTTCTTCTGGTTGCCACCGCCGGTTGCCTGTTCTTCGAGTACCCGGTCTGGTCGGCCCTGTTCAGCCTGGCGCTGTGCGCTTTGCTCGTCTATGGAGCCATTTCGCGATTCGAGGACACAGGCATTCAGCGCGTGTTGGCGATTTGCGTGGTTGGGCTCGTCGAGGCGGTCTATCTCTTCTCGCTTCTCTGGTTCTTTTGAAGGGCGGCCGGCCCGGGGATCGGCGACCGGGCCGGACGCAGCCACGGTTTTCCAACTGCCGGCCCAAGAAAAGTCAGGGAGTGTCCAGATGGCCAAAGCGTACCTGAAACTGCAGCAAAGCGAAGGATACGTCATCCAAGCGGCGGCGCAGATTTACGCCGCTCTCCTGGCATCCGGCCGGGTGGAGGAGGGCCAGGAGGATGCCTGCATGGAAAAGGCGATTCGCGACGCCATCCGCATCGCCAAAACCGTCGACGCCGCCGTCATCGCCGAAGGCGAGATGGACACCTGACCGCGTTGAGCAGGCAACGGGGTGCCACTGCTGGCTTGTCCAGCAGTGTGGTGTGCGGTCTCAATCCTCTCTGGGGTCGAAGAACTCCGTGGGGAGGCCGTGGACGACGGGAAGCAGCGGATCTTTGGGCGGCTCTTCGGCGGCGTGGTGTTTTGCACTGGACCAACGCCAATCCACCGCGGCACGGCAGAGCCCGCGTCGCACGGGATTCATGTGCACGCAGCACTGCTGGACAAGCCAGCAGTGGCACCCGATTTGTCAAAGCACTCCCATTTGTCAAAGCATGTCCAGCGGGTCGACGTCGACGATCCATTGGACGCCCTCGGGGGGTTTCAGATCGGTGGTGGCGTCGAGGACGGCGGCGCGGAGGCGGTCGACGTCGGGGCCTTGGATTTGGATCTGGAACCGGTACTTGCCGCGGAGCTTGCTGAACGGGGCCGGGGCCGGGCCAAGCAGCCGGGCGTGGGCTTCATGACGGGCCAGCGCGGCCGTGAGCCGCTCGGCCACGTGGCCGGCGAACTCGCCGGTTGATTCCTCGGTGGGACCGCGGACGACGAGGCGGATCATCCGGGAAAAGGGCGGGTAGGAGAGCATCTTGCGGATGGGCAGCTCCTCGGCCGCGAACGCCGCGTAGTCGTGCCGCACGGCCGCCTGGATCGCCGGGTGGTCGGGGTTGAACGTTTGCACGAGCACGCGGCCCCCCTTTTCGCCGCGACCGGTCCGCCCGGCCACCTGGGTGACGAGGTGGAAGGTCCGCTCGGCGGCGCGGAAGTCGGGGAAGTGCAAGGCGGTGTCGGCGTTGATCACGCCGACGAGCGTGACGTTGGGGAAGTCGAGCCCCTTGGCGATCATCTGCGTACCCAAGAGGATTTGCACCTCGCCGGAGCGGAAGGCGTCCAGCGCCCGCTGGTGGCTGCCGCGGCCTTGCATCGTGTCGGTGTCCATGCGTAGCGAGCGCACGCCGGGGAACCGCTTCTTGATCTCCGCTTCGAGCTTCTGGGTGCCCACGCCGCTGTAGCGGATGCCGGTGAAGCTGCACTTCGAGCACTCGTTCGGGGCGGGCACCTGGTAGTCGCAGTAGTGGCAAAGGGCGATCGCTTCGGTGCGGTGGTGCGTCAGGGCGATCTCGCACTCGGGGCAGCGCTCGACCTGGCCGCAGGCCGGGCACTGGATGTGGGTGGAAAACCCCCGCCGGTTCAAGAGCAGGATCACCTGGCCGCCCTCTTCCAGGGCCTCGTGGATCGCCGCGTGGAGCTGCCGGCTGACGGCCCCGCGGGAGTGGCGGGTGACGGCGTCGTGGCGGAGATCGAGCGTTCCCACCGCCGGGAGCGGACGGCCGAGCACGCGCCGGGGCATCTCGACCAGCTTGTACTCGCCCGACCGGGCCCGATGCCAGCTCTCCAGCGAGGGCGTGGCCGAGCCGAGCACCACGGGCACGCCTTCCATTCGGGCGCGGGCCAGGGCGACGTCGCGGGCGTGGTAGCGCGGGGCCGTGTCTTGCTTGAAGGAGGTCTCGTGCTCCTCGTCGAGGATAACCAGGCCCAGGTTGGTCGCCGGGGCGAAAACGGCACTCCGCGCGCCGACGATCACCTGCACCCGGCCGTCGGCGATCCGCTGCCACTGCCAGTGCCGTTCCGAGTCGCTTAAGTGGCTGTGCAACACGGCCACCTGCGGAAAGCGGGAGCGGAACCGCTCGACCGTCTGCGGCGTGAGACTGATCTCCGGCACCAGCACGATCGCCTGACGGCCGAACCCGATCACCTCCCGGATCGCCTGGATGTAAACCTCCGTCTTGCCGCTCCCGGTGACGCCGTGGATCAGCACCGTCTGGTGCCGGCGGGAGTGGAGTGCTTCGAGGATCGTGCGAAGGGCCGCCTCCTGGTCCGGGTTGAGCACCAGGTGGGCCTCGCGATCGACGACGGGCTCGGCCGGCAGTGGGCTTTGGACCCGCTCGGATCGGGCGACGAGCAGCCCTTTGCGTCTTAAGGCGGTGATGGGTCCCTGCGCACACTTGGCAGCCCGGGCCAGCTCGGCCAGGCCAAGCGGCTCCCCGGCTTCGGCCAGCACCCTCATTACCGCGGCCTGCTTTTCCGAGAGTTTCAGCTCCTTGAGGCGGCCGGCGGCGTCCGGCGCGACGGTCAGGAGCGTCGTCTTGCGCGTGCCGGCCTGCGCGCGAACGCCCGCCGGCACGACCGCTTCAAGCACCTGGCCCAAGTCGCAGAGGTAGTGCTCGGCGATCCACTCGGTGAGCCGGAGCATCGGGCCGGGCAACAAGCTACGGCGATCGATCACGCTTTCGATCGGCTTGAGCGGCCGGCTGCCGGTCGGCTTGGTCGCCAGCTCAACGCAGTAGCCGGTCACCAGCCGGTTCGAGCGACCGAGCGGGGCGCGGACCCGGCGGCCGACCTCGACCTGGTCCAGCAGGGGCTCGGGCACCAGGTAGTCGAACCGGCCGCCCGGCCCTCCGACAAACACGACCGTGGCGACCAGCCGCTCCGACGCATCCACCTCCTCCCAAGGGGCGGGGTCTCGCTCGAACAGGCTGCGTTGCTGGTCGGGCTTGAGCATGGCGGTTCCGTGATCGTGAGGCAACCGGGGCTTCAGCGTTCGTCGAGACTTCGTCTGCGTTTACCGCGCGACTTCGAAGAAGACCAATTCCGAGACTTCCTCGCCTTCCAGCGTCACCTGGAGTCCCTTGTCCATCAACTCCGCGGCCGATTTGACTGACGGTGGATGGGTGCCATTCTCGAAGCTCACTCGGTACATCCGGTCGGCATCCAGCCCCTTGAACCGGATCGCCTCAGTTGCGGTCTCGCTGGAGGATTGGAAAAGGTAGACCACCCCTTTCCCGACAGCCGGGTCGTAGTATTCGATACCGTCCCGGTTCCGGCCGTCGGGGCGGGGAAAGATGTGATAGAGATCGGCCTCGCGCACCAGCGGGCGGATCTTGGTCTTGTAGGTGGCCACGGCTGCCTTGACCGCTTCTTTTTCCGCCTCGGTCCAGGGATCACTGCCGTTTCCGCCGTTGGGCGCGTCGAGAAACCATTCCGGGGCGCCCATCGACGTCGAGCGGAACGCGTATTGAATGGCCGCGACTCCCCGGGGACGATAACGGCCGTCGACACTGCCGAGATGTCCTTCGAGCTGGATCGGATGGAAAGCATGAGAGCTGTCGTAGAAGGCCTGTCGAACGTGAAGCGACGAATACGTGTCGGAAGTGAAGATCTTGACGGCGCGCCTCATCGCACCGTAGTCCTTGATGCGTCCACCGCCACAGCAGTTTTCCCACTGGAACCCGGGTATCTCCAGTGCCAGCGAGTCGACCATTTCGTAGAAACCGTGAGTCGCCGCGTAAGAGGAACCGATGACTTCCCCACGCGTGCAGTCGGAGCGCCACATGTCGACGTGGTACTCCCGAAACAGCCGGCCAACGCGATCCGCCCGTTGCCGGCGTCCTGCGGGGCTCGCCATGTCGAGGTCGTCCGTCCAGTAGAGCCCGAACCGTAGGCCCTTCTCGTGGGCGTAGTCCGCGGCCTTTTTCATTCCGGACGGCCAGTCGGCCTGATCCGAGTCGGGCTCGTTTGCCTGCCACCACCCCACGTCGATCATCACTTCCTCGAAGCCTAGCGGCGCGATGTCGTCGATCAGCGGATAGTACTTCTTCTCGACGGGGTCCCAACTGCCGGGCGTCTTGCCCGTGGCGCCGAAGGCGTTCCACTGGACCTTCGGATAGCTGGGGTCCTGGCGCAGGACGTCGGGCACACGGTACCGCAGCAGCCATCGCCGCAAACGGTTGCCTGCGTCGTCGAGATCGCCGCAGTAGGCGCCGAGGAAACCGGGACGTACTTCGAATGTCTCGCCGGGGGCGAGCTCCGCGCGGACGTCCGCGAAGTTGCCGGCACGCACTCGCAGGGTCGGCGAGGCACCGCTGGAGAGCGTCACCGCCTCGATCCGGCAAAAGCTCCACTCCAGCCCAAGGTAGACCCCGTGCGGCTGGTTTGCCTCCAACACAACGTACGGGATGAACTCGCCGGTCGGAGCCGTTCGCACCGTGTAGCGGCGGCCTGCGTCGTCGCCCGCGAGCGGATGACGGTATACGCCCACCGGATCCGGGGTGCCGCCGTCGCTATGGAAGCGCCACATGGCAGCCGCGCCCGTCAGGTCCAGATCGAAGGTGGGCTGTTCCCCGATCGTCACCGATTGGGTCGAGCGGTTCTTGATGTGGGCGCTGTGATGGACGGGGCCGGGACCCTTCATAGCGTGCCACTGGGACGCGACCTCCAGCGCTGGGTCATCGCACGCAAACTGCAACGTCAACTTCCGCCCGTCGCTTTCATCCACGGCCGCGTCGACGAATCGCCACTCGAGTGTCTTGCGGTGGCCGGCGACTTCGACCTCGGACAAGAGGCCGGTCGCCACCGGGTCGGTGATCCAATTCCAGCCCGTCGCCGGACAGGAGAGTTCGCCAACGACCATCTCGCCCGCGGCAGTCACGCCGAGCGTCAGCCGCGTGTCGTCCGTGGCGAGCGTCCAGGACTTCGCCAGCGCGCCGGCGGCCGGACGAGGCGTGGCCTGGAGACGTTGGGCGAGCGTTTCCTGCGCGGCGGCCGGATCGATACCGGCGTGCCCGAAATCGGTCAGGGCCTTGTTCCAGATACGGAAGTCGTCGATGAGCCCCCGAAAGCAGCGCTCCTGGGCACTGTAACCAAGGCCCACGGCCACCGGCATCGGTGAGGGGCGGGCAGGCGCGGTGTCCTGCTCCGCGACGATCAGGATACCGTTCAAGTAGACCCGCAGGTCTTCCCGCGTCTTTACCAGCGCCACGTGCTGCCAGCGGCCCGCCGCCAGCGGCACCGCTTCGGTCAGCACCCATTTGCCGGCCCCGGCGCCGTACGCGGCCAGAAACTGGTTTGTATTCGTTCCGTCCTGCTGCAGGACGAAGCCCAGGCCTTCGCCGACGTGGTTCCCGAAGACATCGGCGTGCTGACTCTGCTGTTTTCCGGGGTTCACCCGGCATTCGACCGTGAACTCTTCGCCGAGCTCCTTCTGCGAAAACCCCGTGTCGACCCAGCCGCGACCGTCGAACGACGCGCACTTGCCCTGACTTCCATCGACAAACGTGACCGCGCCCTGGGGCGTGCAGGCGCGCTTGGATTCAGACGTGTCAGCCAGATCGCCTTCGAACAGGAGTTCCAGCACCAGCTTCGAACGATCGACGTCTTTCGGGGGCTTGCTTTCCTGCACCCCAACGGTGTCATCGCTTTGCGAACCTCCTCCGGATTCAACCTGCCGGACCGAATCGCCTGTTTCCGCGGCTCCTGTCAAGCCCGTATACGCCAAGCTCGCAAAAAGGAGCCACACGCGAAGCCCATGACCGCCGTGCTCGGACAACGACCCGGATGCGGGGAATAGAGCCCTTGGGCCCACCGTCGTTGCGGTAGTAAGCGTTGGCATGGCACCAGTAAGCGAGGGCGAGTTCGGCGACGGCAGGGTATCCTAAACCCAGGTTTCGGCGGAACTTCCGTCAAGTGGACAGGGCCGGAATTGAACCGGCGACACCTGGATTTTCAGTCCAGTGCTCTACCAACTGAGCTACCTGTCCCACCCGCCACTGCGGTGGCACGGGAAACATACTAATATAAGGCTTGCCGCAGCGTTGTCAATTCGTTGGGGACATTCGGGACATTCGGACATTCTGGCTGGTATACTGGGTCGAAAGCCGGCCCTTGGAAGACGCGGAGAAACACAAAATGAAGAGACGTCCGGCCAAATCCATATTGTTCTCGGTCGCCTCGCGCCTCGCGCACGTCTGCCTGCTGGCAATGGCCGGCTGGGCTTGGGGAGCGGAGGGACAAACTTCGGCCCAGAGGCCCAACGTGCTCTTGATCGTCAGCGACGACCAGCGGCCCGACACGATTCGGGCATTGGGGAACCCGATCATCGACACGCCGGCGCTCGACTCGCTGGTGGGCGAAGGGACCACGTTCACCCGGGCGATCGCGCCGAATCCGATCTGCGTGCCCAGCCGGGCGGAGATCATGACCGGATGCGATGG
>JBDRTC010000907.1:0-4200 GCA_043824335.1 Planctomycetota bacterium
GCCACCGGTCAAGCGCCGGTCTCCTTCCAGAAAATCTTCGTGGCCGCCGCGATTGCGGTGGTCGTCGCTCTCGTCCTCCTGGCACTCTGCTCCGGCGTCCTCGGCCCGGCGTTGGGCGACGCAACTGACCTGCGAAACGGCGAGGAAGGGCAAATCACAACCGTGGGGCCGGCTGTGCCGGCCGAGAAAGGGCATCACATTCCACCACCGGCCGGCACAGCCGGCCCTACGCGATACGGCCCACTGCCATGAAACTCGCCTTTAGCTCCAACGCCTACATGCGGTTCTCCGTCGAGGAGACGATCCGGCGGATCGCCGCGCTCGGGTACGCCGGGCTGGAGCTTCTGGCCGACGTGCCGCACGCCTGGCCGGCGGGGCTCTTGGAAGAGCGGAAACAGGCGATCCGGGATTGTCTGGCGGAGCACGGCCTGGCGATCTCCAACGTGAACGGCTTCATGATGAACGCAGTGGCCGACCCGAGGCAGCCGTACTGGCACCCGTCGTGGATCGAGCCGGACCCGAATTATCGGGCGATCCGCCGCGAGCACACCAAGCGGGCGCTTGAGCTGGCCGCGGAGCTGGGGGCCCCGAGCGTCCAGACCGAGCCGGGCGGGCCGCTCGCCGAGGGGCAGTCGTGGAGCGACGCGGCCCGGGTCTTCTACGACGAGCTGATGCCCTGCGTCGAGGTGGCCGAAGCGCACCGGGTCTATCTCCTCATCGAGCCGGAGCCGGGCCTCTTGATCGAGACGTTCGAGCAATACCTAAAATTCGCCGGGCGGATCGACTCGCCCTGGGTAGGCTTGAATTTCGACATCGGCCACGCCTTCTGCGTGGGGCAAGACCCGCAGGACTGGATCGCAAGAATGGCCGCCCACACGAGGCATTACCACGTCGAAGACATCGCCGCGAGCCGGGCGCACGAGCACCTCATCCCCGGCCGCGGGGCGATCGACTTCGAGGCGACGCTGCGGGAAATCGCCAAAAGCGGCTACGAGGGTTGGATTACCGTTGAACTCTACCCCTACGTCGAGAACCCCGACGACGCCGGCCGGGACGCGCGGGATTTCTTGGAGGGGGCGTGGGAAAGAATGATGAATGATGAAGGATGAAGGATGAAGGATGAAGGATGCGGGTCGGTTGGGCGGGAGGTTGCGCTGGAGGACTTGCGCCGCTGGGACCGGGAGGTGGTGTGGCATCCGTTCACGCAGATGGCCGAGTACGAGCCGCTGATTCTGGAGAGGGCCAGCGGTTCGACGGTGGTCGACGTCGACGGAAACGAGTATCTCGACGGCACCAGCAGCCTGTGGTGCAACATCCACGGGCATCGGCATCCGCGGCTCGACGCGGCGATCCGTGGGCAGCTCGATCGGGTGGCGCACACGACGGCGTTGGGCGCCTCGAACCCGACCACGATCAAGCTGGCCCGACGGCTTGTGGACCTGGCCCCGCCGGGGCTGGAGCACGTCTTCTTCTCGGACGACGGGGCCACGGCCGTCGAGGTGGCCCTCAAGATGGCCTTCCAGTATTGGCAACAACGCGAGGACCCCCGGCCCGAGAAGACGGGCTACCTGGCCCTTGGCGAGGCGTATCACGGCGACACGCTGGGGAGCGTCAGCGTTGGCGGCGTGGAGCGGTTTCACGCCATGTTTCGGCCGCTCTTGTTCGACTGCCTCCGCGTGCCGGCCCCCGACCCGTACAGAACGCCCGAGGGCGTGGCCGGCGACCGGGTGCTCGATCATTACCTGGGGCAATTGGAAGCGGTGCTGGCCGAGCATCACGAGCGGATTGCGGCGATGGTCGTCGAGCCGCTCGTGCAGGCGGCGGCCGGGATGATCGTCCATCCGCGGGGCTATTTGGCCGGCGTTCGGGAGCTGACCCGGCGGTACGACGTGCTCTTGATCGCCGACGAAGTGGCCGTCGGCATGGGGCGGACCGGCCGGATGTTCGCCTGCGAGCACGAAGGGGTCTCGCCCGACCTGCTTGCGCTGGCCAAGGGGCTCACCGGCGGCTACCTCCCCTTGGCGGCCACGCTGGCGACCGACCGCATCTGGCAGGCCTTTTTGGGCGACTACGCCGAGTCAAAAGCCTTTTTCCACGGCCACACCTATGGCGGCAATCCGTTGGGCGCGGCGGTGGCCCTGGCCACGCTCGACGTGTTCGACGAAGAGCAGACGCTCGGGAACCTGCCGCCAAAAATTACGCGGCTCGGCGAGCATCTCGACCGCATCGGCAAGCTTCCTCACGTGGGCCACGTCCGCCAGTGCGGCCTGATCGCCGGGATCGAGCTGGTGCGAGACAAGGCGGCCAAGCAACCCTATCCGTGGGCCGAAAAGCGAGGCATCCGCGCGACGGACCACGCCCGCGGCGAAGGTGTTTTGCTCCGTCCCTTGGGCAACGTGATCGTCATCCTGCCGCCCTTGGTCATCACCCTCGAGGAGCTGGACCGCATCGCCGGAGCGGTCGAGCGGGGCATTCGAGCCGCGACGGACCACTGACGAAGGGGAGAGGGAACAGGGAACAGGTGACAGCGGGCGGGGAGGGCGCCCGTGCGGCTCGCAGCGCCTGTCCCCTGTCCCCTACTGAGCCGCCGACTTACTTCCTTCCGGCGAGCCGCCGATGGGGACGCCGTGGGGCAGGGGGCGAGCGGCCGTGGGGAACCCGAGTTCGTAGAGTTCTTTCCTTAGCCGGCGGAACTCGGCGAAGCTGTCGGGGTAGGCCCAGATGGTGACCGTGGTCTGGTCGGGATTGAACTCGCCCAGGGATTGGCGGAAGCGGGAGCCCGAGGCGAGTGCCGTGTCCACCGGCTCGCCCAGTTGGGTGGCGGTGGGGACGAGCGTCCACCGTTTCAACGTGGCGTAGGTGCCGGCACCTCCGCCGGCGATCGAGTCCTCGTCGCGGACCTCCTGGCGCACCAGCGTGTAGCGGAGCCGAAAACCGCCGATTGGGCCGACCGTCTCGGTCAGCTCCGGCTGGCCCAGCAGCGTGTGGGCCTGCTGGCGGGCGTCCTCCTTGAACTCCCGCAGAAGGTCTTCGAGAGGAATGAAGGCGACGCGTCCGGCGCGAAGATGGAAGTGGGCCTCCCGGCCGTCGACCGGCTTCGAGAGCGGGGTGGGGTAGCTTTGGATCAGGGTCGGCGGGGCCTGGGCGGCTTCGGCGGCGGCCCGCTTGCGCACGAGCTTCGCCAGTTCGACTTTTGCGTCGCTCAGCTCGATATGAAGATCGTAGGTCTTCCGGGCGTCGTCGTCGAGCTGGTCGCGATGCGAGCGGATCTTGTGCTCCCAGGCGGCCACGAGGGTTGCCAGACGATCCCGCTCTTCCCGCCGGACGATGCGCTCGCGGGTGAGGTCGCGGATCCCGGCGGCGGCGCCGAGGACCTCGTGCCGCAGAGAATTCGCCGTTGCCCGATCCTGCTCGATCGAAGCCATCTCGACTCGAATGCTCTGGTCGGTCGACGCCGCCTCGACCGTCGCGTTGCGGATGCGCATGCCCGTTACCATCACGAGGATGATCAGGATGCCCACGATGTTGGCCACGATGTCCAGGAAGGAGTCCTGGCCGGCGGCGGTCGTTTCTTGTTTGCTTCGGCGTCGCATGGGGCAGTGGATAGTTGAGAGTTGAGAGTTGAGAGTTGAGAGTTGAGAGTTGAGAGTGAAAAAGATCTAGCTTCTGGACTCTCGACTCTGGACTCTAGACTCTCAATTTCTCTTCACCTCCAGGCCGCTGCCTGCGAGCAGGACTTCCAGGTCGGTGTAGCGGGAGTCGGCTTCCGGGGCGACTCGCACACTGAGGACGGGACGCCAATACATGCCGGTGCCCGCGGTGCCCCAGCGGTCCATGTACTCCCAGACGACCGAGATCAGCTCGTCGATGGCGTCTTCCGTCCGGCCCTCAATGGCAACCACGTGCGGTTGCCCCAGTCCCCTTTCGGGCACCAGGACAAGGCGGTCCTGGAAGCAGTCGATGCGAATCGGGGAGGTGATCGGAACGGCGGCTTCCGTTGCGTTGGGGAGCCCCCAGTTGCGACCGCGGACCTTGGCCAGGCTTTCGGGCCGCTGGCCGAAGGACGCAGCACCTGAATCCCCCTTGCCAGGCGAAGATTCCGCCCCGGTCACCTGAGCGGAGGGCTGGGCGGTGCCGCTTCCCTCGCTGGGCGCAGGTCTCCTGACCTCGCCGGCATGCGCGGGGTCGGGAGACCCGCGC
>JBDRTC010000908.1:0-14360 GCA_043824335.1 Planctomycetota bacterium
GTGCGGCAGGGCCGGGGGCTCGCGTTCGGCGAGCCCCGAGGAAGAGCAGGTTGCCGGCAGCTCTCTTCCGCCCATACGCCCGGGGACTGTGTTCCCCGGGTTTTGAAAGGGTTGACTCGCGGGTCCCTCCGGGGGACGCAGCCCCGGGCGTTTGGAAGCTCGGTTTCGACAGTGAGCAATGCTTCGCAGGTGGACCAATGACTCGAACCTTCCTTCTGCGACTGGCGATTCTTTTCTACCTCTGGTGGCTCGGGCCGGCGTGCGGGTCGGCCCAGACACGGCAGGAGCTCGATTGGGCGCGAAACCGGATGGTCGACGAGGAGATCGTGGCCGCGGGCGTCAAGAACCCTCGCGTGATCGAGGCAATGCGGACCACGCCCCGGCATGAGTTCGTCTCGCTGGCCCAGCGGAAGCACGCCTATTACGACATGGCCATGCCCATCGGCCACCGGCAGACGATCTCCCCGCCGTTCGTCGTGGCCTACATGACCGAACAGCTCGACCCGCAACCGACCGACAAGGTCCTGGAAATCGGCACCGGTAGCGGTTACCAGGCGGCCGTTTTGAGCGGGCTGGTCGCCGAAGTCTACACGATCGAGATCGTCGAGCCGCTCGGCCGCAGGGCTGCGCGGACGCTGCGGCGGCTCCGGTACGACAACGTCCAGACCAAAGTCGGCGACGGTTTCCTCGGATGGCCCGAGCACGCCCCGTTCGACAAGATCATCGTTACCTGCTCGCCTGAAGGTGTGCCCAAGCCATTGGTCGAGCAGCTCCGCGAGGGGGGCCGGATGGTCATTCCCGTGGGCGAGCGGTACCAGCAGAACCTCTACCTGTTCCAGAAGACCGAAGGAAGACTGGTTCGCGAGGCCCTGCTCCCGACGCTCGTCGTGCCCAGGACCGGCGAGGCGGAAGAGCGCCGCCAGGTGCAGCCCGACCCCGCCAACCCGTCGATCCGCAACGGCGACTTCGAGAAAACCGAGGCCGACGCCGACAAGCCGGCCGGATGGCACTACCAGCGCCAGTTGGAATTGATCTCCAATGGCGACGCCCCCTCGGGCAACAACTACGTCACGTTCACCAACTCGGAACCGGGCCGCGGTTGCCGGGCGCTTCAGGGCTTCGCCGTCGATGGCCGGGAAGTGAAGCGGCTGAAACTGACCCTCCACGTCCGTGGCGAGGATATCCGCTCCGGCGTCTTTTCAAGCGACCTGCCCGCCGCCGCCGTCACCTTCTATGACGAGAACCGCGCCACCACCGGCCAAGACATGATGGGACCCTGGCGCGGCACCTTTTCCTGGAGGCAGCAATCCGCCACGCTCGACGTGCCCCTCCACGCCCGCGCAGCCATTCTTCGCATCGGCCTTTTGGGCGCAACGGGCGAGATCTCGTTCGACGCGATCGAGCTGGCGGCGGATCGGGAGGAGTGAGCCCCGATTCGTCTCCCTCCGTCACCGTACGGTGCGTGAAACGCACCATCAAAGTCGGGGGCCACGATCCACAAAACCCGCGGGTGCGTTTCACGCGCCCCACGAAAGCTGCTCCACCACGTACCGAAACGGCTCGTTGGTCATCTCGTAGCCGGGGCGGAGACCGATGTTCACCAGCAGCCCGAGCACCAATCCCTGGGCGACGAGGCCCGATCCGCCGTAACTGACCAGCGGCAGCGAGAGCCCGGTAATTGGCAACAGGCCCACGGTCATCCCGGTGTTGATCGTCACTTGCACCGCCAGAAGCGTCACCAGGCCCACGGCCACCAGGCGTCCGAACGGTTCTCGAGTGGCCGCGGCCACGGCCAACCCCTGCCATATCAGGAGGGTGAACAGCCCGAGCACTGCGGCGACTCCCGGCAATCCGAAACGCTCACCGAGGACGCAAAAGACGAAGTCGCTGCGGGCCTCGGGCAAATGATAGGCCGCCGGATCGTCGACGGCCGGTCCCGAAAGTGCGCTCCCCCATACGCCACCCAGCGCGAGCATCTGCTTTGCCTGACGCAGATGGTAGGCATCGCCGGTCGCCGTCTCGCCGGGACCCGCCTGCTCGAACAGGGCCGTGACCCGGGATTTCTGCTCCAGGCTCATCTGGGTCCACAGAAGCGGCAGCGCCACCAGCCCGGCCATCGCCAAACGCACCAGGTCGATCCGCCTCGCCCCTGCCGCGAAGAGCATCACGAACATCACCGGCAAGAAAACGAGGGCCGTGCCCAGGTCCGGCTCGCGAAGGATCAACACCACGGGCACGAGGGTCAAGGCCAAGGGGAGCAGAAGCCCAGTCAACGTGCGGTAGTTCTCCCGGTACATCAGGTATCGGGCCAGGGCCACAACGAACGCGATCTTGGCGAACTCCGACGGCTGCAAGCCCACGGGCCCGAGGCGAATCCACCGCCGGGCCCCATTCACCGAAGGAAAGAAGTACACCAGCACCAAGAGCCCCAGCGCCAGGAGAAAAACGACGTAGGCCCAACGGCAGAGAACGCGGTAGCTGGGAATGGCCACGGCCACCAGGGCCATCGCAGCCAAGGCCGACCAGATCATCTGGAGCCTCAGCCAACGGCTGTTGCCGTCGAGCAGCTCGTCGCACCGGGCGATCCCAAGCCACCCCGCAAAGACCAACGCGCCCGCCGCGGCCGGGATCAACCAAGGGAACCGCTCTGCCCAGATGGCCGGCTTCATCGATTGTCCGTTGGGGCGTGGGACCGGGGGACTGTCCCGATTTTCCCGCAGGGAAAATGGGACTGTCCCCTTCCTAAGGGTGCACGATTATAGTGCCTCCCCCCCAATACGGCGAGATCAAACTCACCACGTGAGAACAGCAACACGGAGCCGGAATTCGCCCCTCCCATGCCCGAGGCAGAAGCGGCCCCAGACCGAGACGTCCCCGCAGGTGGAAAAAGCACGTCAAACCACCTGTTTGCTGCACTTTTCGCGATCGGTTATTCCTACGCAGGCTACTTGATTTGTTGGCTCACGGCAATTATGGTGGAAGCGTTGTACTTGGCGCGGACTTTTTTTAGACACACTCTTAGGCTTGTGCAAGGGGAGGTAAAATCTGATGTTTCGACCAAACCGAAGTCATCTGTTGGTTGCCGTGATTCTGCTGGGGACGCTGGCCATGGGGGCCTCCCCGGCACAGGCTTGGTGGGGCGGGGGATGGGGCCACTCCTACGGGTGGTACGGCGGCTATTACTCGCCGCACTACTCGTATGGCTCCTGCTGTGCGCCATGTTGCAGCACCGGGTACTACTCCGGAGACTGGCACGTTGGCTACCGGCCCGGGCCCGTGCGTCGCGTGCTGTTCGGCCCCCATCGGTGGTACTGGAGCGGCAGCCCCTACTATTACGGAGGCTACCGCTGCTGCACGAGCGTTGTCTTGTCCGAGTCGGAGCCCAGCCTGGGGGCTGGCACGCCGACTTCCGAGCCAACCTTAGCACCGTCTCTTCCGCCAGCGGGGCCAGGTCCCAGTGCTCCCGGGCCGGAACCTACCCCCCCAGAGCCGACTCCCGCTCCCCCCAGCCCTACCACCGACGTGGGGCCCGCTCGGGAAGGCGGCGCTCAGATCAGCATCTTTGTGCCCGCCGGCGCCAAAGTGGTAATCAATGGGCTGGAGACGAAGAGCACCGGAACGCAGCGGGAGTACATCTCCTACGGCTTGAAGCCAGGTCACGCCTACAGATACGAGATACGCGCCCAGATCGTCCGCAACGGCCGGCAGATCGAGGACGCTCGCACGGTATACCTCTCGGTGGGGGCACGCGAGCAGGTCGCGTTCAGTCTTGATCCCGGGACCCAGGAAGCGATCGCCACTTTGTGGTAAAAGCGCACGGGCGGCCGCCGGTTCCGCGGTCGCTTCTCACACGGACGAGCAACAGAACCCTCGCGCCGGATCGGCTTCGGTGCGAGGGTTTGTTTTCGCGCGACGGGGCCGATCCGTCGATCCGGGGCAGGGCAGGGGACCCCGGCACCGAACCGCTTGAGCCGTTTCGCCTCCTATATAATAATACTCTGCTTGTCCCGTCCGGCGGACGTGCCCTGTGTAGACCGTATCGTCTGAGGAGAGCTGCGGTGTTCGATTCGATTGCTGTCGTGGGCGCCACCGGCGCCGTGGGGACCATCATTCGTGAGTTGCTCGAAGCCCGCGGGTTCGCGCCGCACCGGATCAAGTTTCTCGCCTCCAGCCGCACGGCCGGGACGCCGCTCACGTTTGCCGGGAAGGCTTACACGGTCGAAGAGCTCAAGCCCGAGGCGTTCGACGGCGTCGACCTGGCCATCGCCAGCACGCCGGACGACGTGGCCGCCGAGTTCATCCCCAAGGCCGTCGAGCGAGGATGCGTTGTGGTCGACGAGAGCGGCTACTGGCGGATGAATCCCAAGGTCCCGCTCGTGGTGCCCGAGGTGAATCCCGAGGCGATTCAGAGACACAAGGGGATCATCGCAAGCCCAAACTGTTCCACGACGCAGATGGTCCTGGCCATGAAGCCGCTTCACGACGCCGGACGAATCCGCCGCGTCGTGGTGAGCACCTATCAAGCCACGAGCGGAGCCGGGCTGGCCGGCAGCCGGGACCTGCTGGGCGGCACCCGGGCGAAGCTGGCCGACGAGGACTACGACTATGAGGAGTTTCCCCACCCGATCGCCTTCAACTGCATCCCGCAGATCGGCCGGCCCAAGCACCAGGGGTATACCTCCGAAGAGATGAAGATGGTCCACGAGACCCGAAAGATTTTCGACGACGAATCGATCCAGATCTGCCCGACCTGCGTCCGCGTGCCCGTGGCCAACTGCCACAGCGAGAGCATCCTCGTGGAGACCGAAAGGAAGATCAGCGTGGACGAGGCGCGGAAACTCTTCGCGGCCACTCCGGGCATCGAAGTGATGGACGACCTGGAGAACAAGGTCTACCCCATGCCGATCAACGGCGACCGCCGCGACGAAGTGTTTGTCGGCCGCATCCGCGAGGACCTCTCCTCTCCCAACGGGCTGGCTTTCTGGTGCGTCAGCGACAACCTCCGCAAAGGCGCGGCCACCAACGCCGTGCAGATCGCAGAGCTGCTTCGCGGCAGTAGCTGAGCGGGAAGAGGGACAAGTGGAGAGGGACGAGCCGTGAGTGCGCAAATGACCGTGGTCGGCGAACACTTCTTATCGGGTTCTCGAAAAGAACGCCCACGGGCTGCGTCCCGTGGGGTTTGCGCAAGAAGCATGGGGAGCGCGCTGCCACTCAGACCCGGGCGAGGCGCGCTCTTGAAGCCCACCAGTCATCTCTCGCATTCCGCACACGTGGACCATCGACACAACGCTTGTTTCCCCGCGCCCATTCACCCCTCAACTCTTGCCCCTCACCCCTTTCCATGCGAAGCATTAAGCTAACCCTCGCCTACGACGGCACCGCTTATGCCGGCTGGCAGGTCCAGCCGGACGAGACGACGGTGCAGGAGGTGCTGGAAAGGGCGATCGAGAAAGTTACCGGCCAGCAGGTCCGCGCGATCGCAAGCGGCCGGACCGATGCCGGCGTTCACGCCTTGGGACAAGTGGTCGGCTTCCGCACCGAAACGCACTTGTCGGCCGACGTGCTTCGCCGGGCACTGAACGCCGAGTTGCCGCACGACGTCGCCGTCTTGGATGCCGCCGACGCAGACGAGGGGTTTCACCCCATTCGTGATGCGGTGTGCAAACGTTATCGCTACGTGATCCACGACGGACCGGTCCGCGACGTCTTCCGCCGCCGATACTGCTGGCAATACAACCGTCGCCTGGATGCCGCCGCCATGGCTCGCGCCGCCCGGGCACTGCTGGGAAGGCACGATTCGAGCAGCTTCGAGACCAGCGGGGCCGAGCGCAAAGACAGCATCCGGACGATTCACGATATCCAGGTCGAGCGGGGCAGGGGGGAGGAACGGAACCTGGTCACGATCGAGATCGAGGCCGACGGGTTCCTTTACAACATGGTCCGGGCGATCGTCGGCACGCTCGTGGAAGTCGGCCGCGGCGCCGAGGAAGAACCCTGGGTCGCCCAAGTCCTCGCCGCCGCCGACCGCCGCGCCGCCGGTCCCACCGCGCCGCCACAAGGGCTGTTTCTGGTCAGAGTGGAATACAACTCGTAGGTCAATTCGTTCGTGTGCCGATGCATTACGGCAACGACTGACCGCAGTCAGCCCGGTGTACCTGTCGGTAGTTGTGCTCTATAATCGTTGTATTGTGACAAGCAGACGGAAATGCGTTTGAGTAGGAGCAGAGCCGGAATGGACGAGCAAGATATTTACGAATACCGATACAGGTTCTTCCTCGAGAAAAGCACTCAGGTTGCCTTGGATCACGACAAGGTTCTGGTAACACTTTTCACGGGCATTATTGCTGGTGTAGTTACGCTCGTCGTTTCCGGAAACGTCAGTTATTGGAGCGCAGTCTTTTTTCTGATAACAGCTGGGCTGGCTTTGATGGGTTTAGGGTTTTGCCTGCTGCACATGGCGTTCACGGCAAAGGTCATGGCGCTGTATGCGGCAGTATTCGGTGGCGACGAGTTCGTTCCTCACCTCATCGAGGGCGAGATCGCCACCGTGGAAGCGCTTGTTAGAACTCACTCATGGGTTCAACGATGTTACTCGAGCCAGCTGGCTTATCTGTTCATTTCCGCGTTGGCAGGTGTGGCGGCACTCGCGATTGAGCTGTGGCGTTACGTTGCAGGTATCGGTCTGATTGTCGCATTCGTGCTATTGGGATTGATAGCAATGGGAGTTGTCATTCGCATCTGGATACGTCCCAAGGAATTCTCACAACGCCGGGAAGCTGAAGAGCCAGAATCACCTAGCCAAGGTACGGAATGATCTCCCGGAACCGGGATTGCCCAGCAGGATCTGGTAATCGTTCCCAGCCGATCGTTGACTGCCATGCGAATCGCCCATGTCATCACGCGACTGATCCTCGGCGGCGCCCAAGAGAATACGGTGCTCTCGTGCGAGGATCTGGTCCATCTCCATCATGACGACGTGCTTCTGGTGACCGGGCCGGCGTTGGGGCCGGAGGGAAGCTTGATGGAGCGGGCCAGGGCAGGGGGGGTGCCGACGGAAGTGGTGCCCTCATTGCGCCGCCCGATTCACCCTTGGCGGGATCTCGCCAGTTACCTGAAAATCAAACGGATCTTGCGCGACTTCCAGCCCGACGTCGTCCACACCCACAGCGCCAAGGCGGGCATTCTGGGTCGCGCGGCCGCCAGTCGGCTGGGCGTGCCGGCCATCGTCCACGGCGTGCACGGGGCGCCGTTTCATCCGTACCAGGGCAGGGGGGCGCGAGCATGTTTTCGGGCGTGCGAACGCTGGGCCGCGCCCAAGTGCCATGCCTTTGTCAGCGTGGCCGACGCGATGACCGACCTAATGGTCAACGCGGGCGTCGCCCCGCGCAAAAAATTCACCACGATCTACAGCGGCATGGAAGTCGAGCCGTTTCTCAGCGCAGAGGAACATCGCGCCAGGGTCCGGCGGGAATTGGGCTACAAGCCGCACCACGTTGTCGTCGGCAAGGTCGCCCGGCTGTTCCATCTCAAGGGACACGAGTACGTAATCCGGGCGGCCCGGCAGGTTGTGGATGCGGAGCCCAACGCGAGGTTCCTGCTGGTTGGCGACGGGCTTTTGGCCCCACGCCTGCGACGACAAATCGCGGCGGCTGGGCTGGAAGACCATTTCCAGCTCACCGGCCTGGTTCCGCCGGAGCGGATCCCGGAACTGATCTCGGCGATGGACGTCGTCGTCCACGCCAGCCTGCGGGAGGGGCTCGCCCGAGTGTTGCCCCAGGCCCTGATCGCAGGCAAGCCGGTCGTCAGCTACGACGTCGACGGCGCCCGGGAGGTCGTCCTTCCCGACCAAACCGGCTTTCTCTTGCCCCCGAAAAGCGTTGCCGAAATGGCCGAGGCACTCATCCGCCTGGCGGCCGATCCGACCCTGCGAACTCGCCTCGGCAGCGAGGGTCGCCGCCGCTTCACCAACACCTTTCGCCACGAGCGGATGACCGAGCGGATTCGCGCCCTTTATGAAAGGCTCCTGGCCGGTTAGACTAAGAAGATTGCGAACGTTTGTATTTTTGGCCGAGAGTCCGCTGAAGCTTCCCGTCGACCGAGTTGAGGCCCCGTGAACAACAAGGCGCAAGGCTACCTTGGCTCGTACCGACTGTCGAAGCTCGTCTACGACGGCGAGGGAAGCCGTATTTGGCGGGCGTACGACGACGCCAAACAGCAGGTCGTCGGCGTCAAGACGCTCTCGGAAAAGTACAAGCGGGACCGGGAACGGATCAGCCTTTTGAAGCGAGAGCACGCCGTCGGGGTTGGGTTGATCCATCCATCGATCATCCGAACGTACGAGTTCGCGGTTGACGGCGGCACGCCGTACCTGGCGATGGAGTGGTTTCCGGCCCCAAACATGAAATGGCGAATCCACCAGGGAATCGACCAGCCGGTTCGCCTGCTTCCGAAAATCATCTTGCAGGCGACCGAGGCTTTGGCCTACTTCAACGAGCAGGGATGGATCCACCGCGACGTCAAGCCCGACAATTACCTGGTCGACGACAACGGCGACGTGAAACTGATCGACTTCGCCCTGGCCCAACGCAAGCGAGGCTTCCTGGGCAGGCTGTTTAGCCAGCGGTCGAAAGTGCAGGGGACCCGCAGCTACATGTCGCCGGAGCAGATCCGCTGTTGGGCCCTGGACGAACGGGCCGACCTGTATAGCCTGGGATGCACGATTTACCACCTGGTAGCCGGGGTCCCACCCTTCACGGGGGTGAATACGGACGATTTGCTCAAGAAGCACCTGAAAGCCCGGCCCCCCTCGTTGGAGGCGGCCAACCCGAGCGTTACGCCGGCGTTCTCGGGCCTGGTTCGGGCATCGATGGCCAAGAAGGCCTCCGAACGGCCGGCTTCCGTCCGGGCATTTCTCAACCAATTGCGAGAGATTCCGCTTTTCCTAGAAACCCCCAAACCCCCAGCCCCCTAGGAGCCTTGCCCAACTTTTGACGACTACTGGGCAGACACCCTTTTTGCCGACAAACTATAATGGGCCCGTCGCCCAGGCCGGCGAGCGGAGGTTACTCCACGGACGCACGTCGCCGAGGTCCCCGGCGAACCAACAGATCCAGGCGAAGGCAGAGCAGAAAAATGGCCGCAGGCGAACGCAGACTCGCTTTTGAACGACCGATCTACGAGTTGGAGGCCCGGCTGGAGAAGCTGGAACGGCTGGCCCAGCGGAACCCCGAGGTCCATGACGAGCTCCGGCTGGTGCGCCGAGAGCTGGCCGACACGAAGAAGCGGATCTACGCCGGCCTAAAGCCGTGGGAGACGGTCGAGGTCGCCCGGCATCCCGACCGGCCAAAGACCACCGACTACCTCGAACTGGTCTTCGACGAGTTCGTGGAGCTGCACGGCGACAAGTTCTTTGCCGACGATCGGGCGCTCCGCACCGGCTGGGCCAAGCTCGACGCCCACCGGGTGATGGTCGTCGGCCACCAGAAAGGCAGAACCGCCAACGAGCGGATGGCCTGCAACTTCGGCATGCCGCATCCGGAAGGGTATCGCAAGGCGATCGCCAAAATGCACCTGGCGGCCAAGTTCCAGATGCCGGTGATCTGTTTGATCGACACGCCCGGCGCCTATCCCGGCATCGCCGCCGAAGAGCGGGGCCAGCACCAAGTGATCGCCAACGCGATGTTCGAAATGTCGCGGCTGCCGACCCCGGTCATTTGCGTGGTGATCGGTGAGGGGGGGTCCGGCGGGGCGCTGGCGATCGGCGTGGGCGACCGCGTGGCCGTTTTGGAGCACGCCTACTACTCGGTCATCAGCCCCGAAGGTTGCGCCGGCATCCTCTGGAAGAGCCACACCTTTAAGGAGCAGGCCGCCGAGGCGCTGAAGATGACCGCCGAACACCTGCTCCGGCTCAAGGTGATCGACGACATCGTGCGCGAGCCGCCCGGCGGCGCCCATCGCGACCATCACTTGATGGCCAGCACGCTCAAGATCTACTTGCGGAGCAAGCTCCGCGAGCTGGTCGGCATGCCCGTCGACGAACTCCTCGAAGCCCGCTACCAACGCTTCCGCCGCATGGGCGTCTTCCTGGAAGGTGCCGAAGCGGCCGACGCGGAGCATCCGGCCAACGACCAACCGGCGTCAGACCCATCCAACGGCAAGCCGGCCTCTGAAACGATCGAACCGGCCAAACAGCCGGTCGATTCCAAGTCGATCTGACGCGCGAATCCTCAATCGTAGGTCGTGCTCCCGGATCAAGAAATCGTCGCGACCAAACACCGGCAAAACGCCTCCCCCCAACGTCCGATAATCTTTCTTATGTTCGGTCAAGTTGGTGGGAAATCCCGGGAAAAGCGAGGATTTTGAAAAGCGAGGTTTCCGCTGCCCCGTCATTCAATGGGTTCGAGACGGTCGAGCGTCTCCGCGGCCTTCGCTTCCAGATCGCCGAGCGTTTCCGCCGCGTCGCGGCTGAGTTCCACCGCGTCTTCCAACAGATTTTCCGCCGGCGTGTTGGGGTCGAGTTTCCGCTCGAACTCGTCGATGTATTTGCCCAGGACATCGCGCACTTCCTGGGGCATGGCCGGGGTCGCCCGCTGGAGAAATCGGGCGGTGAACTTGCCGCTGTGCGAGCGGAGGACCTTCTGGCGAAACCCCTCTGATAGGGTAACTGCAAAGAAGGTGATCACCAGGCAGAACAAGACCCCTTTGGCCAGGCCACACAGGGCGCCCATCTGGCGGTCGAACTCCTTGAGCTTCACCCGGTCGATCAATCCGGCCACGAGCCGGAACGCCACCCAAACGGTCGCCGACGTGGCCGCGAACAGGATGAGCATGGCGATGAAGCGGTTCCACGGCTCATGCCCGCTGATGTGAGGAGCCAGTTGACCGCTGAACCGCATCGCCACGATACAACTGACCACGAGGGAAGCCAACGAGGCGATCTGCCAGGCCATCCCCTTCCACGCGCCGAACACGGTGGCCAGCACGAGGATCACCACCATCAGGAGGTCGTAGCCCTGGATGGGGAAGTTCTCCACGTCGCGTCTCCTTGTCGAAGCCAGTGCGCGAAGCTGAAATCCGAAATTCAGTATAGCCGGCGCCTACAGCCATGCGAAGGGCAGTAAGTTAACGAGCATGGGATACAAGGGCAGGGAACGGCAACGGGGACACGAGGGATGAGCGAGGAAACTTTTCCGGATGCGCTCCGGCAGATCCAAACTTGGCGCACTCACTTGGACATCCGGTCAAGAGCGAGAAGCTGGGCGATCTGGGTGCGTGCGGCAATGTGCCCTGCGACAGCAAATTGCTCTTGGTCGACCACGCTCCTTCGGCTAAAAGATGCACCTCTGGCCCCTGTTCCCTGGCCTCTGTTCCCTGGCCTCTGTTCCCTCGCCCCTCTCATGGCCGACTTCAAAAAACACCTCAGCACCAGTAGTGTCCTGGGAGTCGCCTACGGCGGCGCGGCGCATGCGCTGTTCGACGTGCCGCTGTCCACGTCTTTCCTGGCCGGCGGATTGTGCGCGGTGTCGGGAATGTTGCCCGACGTCGACAGCAACTCCGGCAAGCCGCTCCAGGAGAGCCTGGCCTTTGCCGCCGCAGTGGTGCCGATGATGCTGGTCGACCGGTTTCAGCTGTTGGGCATGACGACCGAGTCGATCGTGCTGGCCGGCGCCTTGGTGTACCTGTTCGTCCGCTTCGGGCTGGGCGAGCTCCTGAAACGCTACACGGTGCACCGGGGCATGTTCCACAGCCTGCCGACCGCGGTCATCTTCGGTGAGGTGGCCTTCCTGCTCAGCAGCGGCAGCGACGTGCGGCTGCGCCTCTACAAGGCCGGCGCCGTGGTGATCGGTTACGTCTCGCACCTCGTGTTGGATGAGCTGTACAGCATCCAATGGCATCGCGGGCGATTGCGTCTGAAGAAATCGTTCGGCACGGCGCTGAAGATGTTCAGTCACAAGTGGTGGCCCAACGTCTCGACCTATGTGAAGCTGGCGCTACTGACGTACATTGTCGTCTGCGAGCCCGGCTGGATGGATCAACTTCGCCAGAAGCGGCCCCTGGACTGGGCCCAGAACTGGGTTCAGGAGCAGACGCAGAACCTGGCCGACGATCGCGGCTCGCACGAGAACACGGGGCTCGATTCGTTCCCCGATTCGCTCGAACCAAGAACCGCTGAGCAAGGCGGCGGTTTCCTGCGGTGAGGGACGACAAATTGCAGATTGCAGATTGAAAACTGCAAGTTGCATATTGACGATCTCAGTCGGCCGTCGTTCTCACGCCCGCGGTGTACAATTCTCACCGCTTGCCACGAAGTGCCAACTCAGCGGTGTCCAGCACCAAGGTAACGGGGCCGTCGTTGACCAGTTCGACCTCCATGTGCTCGCGGAACCGGCCGGTGGCGACGCGGATGCCCCGTTGGGCGACCGTGTCGACGAAGACTTGGTAGAGTCCCTCCGCTAATTCCGGCCCCGCGGCGGCCGTGAAACTGGGCCGACGTCCCTTGCGGCAGTCGGCCAAGAGCGTGAACTGGCTGACGACCAACATCGCCCCGCGCACGTCGGCCAGGGCGAGGTTCATCTTTTCCTCGTCGTCCTCGAAGATCCGCAGGCCGAGGACTTTTTCAGCCAGCTGGCGAGCCTCGGTATCGGTATCCTGCTGCGAAACGCCCAACAGCACGAGCAGACCGGTGGCGATTTCACCGCACGGCTCCCCGTCTACCGTGACCCTCGCCCGGCTGACACGCTGAATGCAGGCTTTCATAGGTGTCTTCTTCAACGGGTGAACCAGACGGCGCGCTTGCACAATAATCGATCGATCTTCCCCAGGCAAGCGCCCCCTGGCAACGCGGTGGAAGTTTCGTACACTAAAGTCGTGAAGCCCGCATGTGAGGCTGCGCTTCCAGCCACTGCGACGTGGCCTGTCCCAACGGTCCCGGGTCCGTGACAGAACAGAAACCGCGAATCGGAATCTCGATGGGTGATCCGGCGGGCGTGGGGCCGGAGATCATTGTCGGCGTCTGGGCCAGGCCGGAGATCCATCGTTGGTGCCGGCCCTTGGCGCTCGGACGCCCCGAGATCCTCCGCCGCGCGGCCAAGCTTTGGGACACCGAAGCCGAAGTGGTCACGATCGACTCGCCAGAACAGGCAGAGCCCACGCCGGGCGTGATCCCTTGTCTGGTCACCGGATCGGACGAGGCGTTGGAGGTCGAACCGGGCACCGTCGACGCCCGGGCGGGCCAGGCCGCGTACGACGCCGTGGTCGCGGCCGCCCGGCTGGCGCTGGCCGGAAAGCTGGACGCGATCACCACGGCACCGCTCCACAAGGGGGCGCTGAACCGAGCCGGGCATCACTACCCGGGCCACACCGAGCTGTTGGCCGAGTTGTGCGGCGTTGACGACTACGCGATGATGCTCTACCTGGGCCCCGATGAGCAGGTCCGCTCCCCCGGCGGGTTGGCCGTGGTCCACGTCACGCTGCACACGGCAATGGAGGACGTTTGCCGCCAATTGAGCGAAGACGAGATCCTGGCCAAGGCCCGACTGGCCGATCGCTTCATGCAAGGACTGACCGGGTCGCGGCCGCGGATCGGCGTGTGTGCCTTGAATCCCCATGGCGGCGAAGGAGGGCTGTTCGGCGTCCAGGAGCAGACGATCATTCGCCCGGCGCTCGAGCGAGGACTGGCCGAAGGACTCCGGCTCGAAGGGCCGCTCCCGGCCGACACGTTGATGGTTCAGGCCCGAGAGGGAATGTTCGACGCCGTGGTGGCCATGTACCACGATCAAGGTCACATTGCCCTGAAGCTCTTGGGGATGCACCGGGCGGTGAACGTCACGCTGGGCCTGCCAATCATCCGCACCAGCGTCGCCCACGGCACCGCCTTCGATCTGGCCTGGCAGCGCCGGGCGGAACTTGGCAGCATCCTCGAAGCCGTTCACGTGGCCAGCCGGCTGACGGCAAGGAGAACAGACTCGTGACGGTTCCTCTTGTTGCCGGCGAAGCCGCGAACGGCCCCTTGTTTCGAGTTCGCGGATCAACCATAAGACAACCGAAACATGCGTGTTCAGGATCCGTTGCGCGGTGATCCCAAATTCCTCATTCCTCATTCAGACTTCATCAAAAACCGGGCTTTCCTCCCCCCTGCCCTTCGGCCGAAAACCCCAAAAAACACCCGGAAATAGGGGCTGTCGGGTGTCAGTGACACCCGCTCCAGGTCGGCCACGGCCATTGCGGTTACCCTGTGGATTGGGAAAAATAGGGGAAATGCCACGAGTTTTTCTCCGCCAACAATTCTTCTTGTGCCATCAAACTCTCTGTGCCGATGCCACCGGTTACCAGGGTTGCTCGCCTCCCTAAACGGACTGCCG
>JBDRTC010000909.1:0-4432 GCA_043824335.1 Planctomycetota bacterium
CTCACGTGCCTCGACGCTGCAAGGTGGTGCCGTTTCGGCCGGGTGCGCTGTACAACGACGGTGGAATCGTCGACTCGGTCGAGCTGCTCGTGTCGCCGGCGGTTCGCGTGGAGGATCTGCACGTTCGCCCCGATCCGAAAACAGGAAAGATCGGAATCCGAGCAAAGGTGACGAGTTTCCTGTCGGAGCCGGTCACCGGGCAGATCGAGTTGACCGTGGCGCCGGCCAGAAGCGGTGAGACGCTCCAGGCCACTCGTCTCCAGCGGCAGTTTTCGCCTGGGGATACGCTGGTCGAAACAGAGCTTCAAATCGAGAGCCCGCGCCTGTGGGAGCTGAACGACCCCTTTCTGTACCGTGTCACTGCACGAGTAGAGGCCGCCGACTCTCGCTCCTTCGACGAGCAATCCACCCGTTGCGGGTTTCGGGACTTCCGCTTCGAGAACGGCTGCTTTCGACTCAACGGCCGGCGCATTTTTCTCAAGTCGTCTCACACGGCCACGCATTATCCGATCGGTCTTCACTGGCCGCACGATCCGGATCTGGCCCGCCGCGAGCTGATCACGATGAAGACGATGGGGTTCAACGCGATCCGGTTTTTCTGTGCCGTGCCTGCCCGCTACCAGCTCGACTTGTGTGACGAGATGGGCTTCATGATCTACGAGGAATCGTTTGCCGGCTGGTTTCTGGAGGATTCGCCCAAGATGGGCGAGCGGTTCGACCGGGAAATCGCCGAGATGATTCGCCGCGACCGGAATCACCCCAGCGTGGTGATGTGGGGCTTGTTGAACGAGACTCCCGACGGCCCGGTGTTCCGGCACGCCGTGGGGATGCTGCCCCTGGTCCGCTCGCTGGACGACACCCGTGTGGTCATGCTCAACAGCGGTCGATGGGACGCGGCATCCGGTCGGCCGTTGGCCGGCATCTCGTTGTGGCGAATGCCGGCCGGACTGGAGCCGAACCTCACCTACAACGCCACCGAAGGCACGATCCGCTCGCTGGGCGTCACCTGGGAGCCGGGACGGCTCGGTTTGCACCCCGGGCCGAACGGCGAACCGTGTGTTCTCCGCTGGACCGCCCCGGTCGCCGGGCAGTACGCGATCTCCGCCACGTTTCTCAGCATCGCCGAGAAGGCCACCACGGACGTCCACGTGTTGCACAACGGAAAGTCGCTTTTGAGCAGCTTCATCAATCTCAGCGGGCAAGGCCGTGAGATTACCTGCCGGAAAGCGGTTACGGCAGAGAAAGGGGAGGCAATCGATTTCGTGGTTGGCTGGGGTAATCGCACGCACGGCGCCGACTCGACGGGCCTGGAAGCGAGGATCGAAGGGGCGGACGGCAAAGTCCACGACCCCGGCGCCGACTTCCGTACCGATCGAAATTCCAACGGCGCGTGGAGCTACGGCTATCTGGCGCCGAGTGCCGAGCCCGACGTGTCGACCTTCACCGCGTACACGGAAGGTAAGACGGTCCCCAAGTCCGACAGCAGCACGATCGGCAGTCTGAGCAATCCCGGGTCACGGGCTTGGGAGGACGTGCTGAGCGACCAGCATCCGTACAAGCGCGTGCCGCATACGGCGAGCATCATTCGGGAGCTTCGCACGGTCGACGGCGACGGCAAGCCGGTCTTCGTCTCGGAATACGGCATCGGCAGCAGCTTGGACTTGGCGAGAATGGTCCGCCGCTACGAGCAGTTGGGAGCCGCGGAAGTGGAAGACGCTCAGTGGTACCGCGAGCGACTGAATCGGTTTCTGGAAGACTGGCGGCGATGGAACCTGGACGACACGTTTGCCAGCCCGGAGGACTATTTTACTCGGTGCCTGGCCCGCATGGCCGATCAGCGCAAGCTCGGCTTGAACGCGATCCGGTCGAACCCCGCGGTGGTCGGCTACAGCATGACGGGCACGACCGACTGCGGCGACGCCGGCGAGGGCGTGTTGACCTTGTTCCGGCATCTCAAGCCCGGCTCGACAGACGCCCTCTTCGACGGCTGGTACCCGCTTCGCTGGTGCCTGTTCGTCGAGCCGGTCAACGTCTATCGCAAGACGAGCGTCCGGCTGGAGGCCGTGCTGGCCAACGAAGACATGCTGCGCCCGGGGAAGTACCCGGTGCGGTTTCAGGTGGTCGGGCCCGGCGCCCACTCTGTTTTCGAGCGGAAGCTGACGCTCACGATCCCCCAGAGAGAAGATGAGGCCGAGCCGCCCATGGCATGGGAAGTCTTTTCGGCCGACGTGCCGATCGACGGCCCTCCGGGCAAATACCGTTTCCTCGCAACGTTCGAGCAGGGCGCCGCCGCGGCCGGCGGCCAGATCGAGTTCTACGTGGCCGATCCGGCCGAACTGCCGGCCGTCGAGACCGAGGTCGTCCTCTGGAGCGAGGATCCCGAACTGGCCGAGTGGCTCGCCGGCCGCAATGTTCGCGTCCGGGCGTATTCGACCGAAGCGCCGACGGCTCGGGAAGTGATTCTCGTCTCCCACCGTCCGGCGGCCCCTGGCGGTGCTGTGGCCTTTGCCGAGTTGGCCCGTCGAATCGCTCGGGGATCGACGACCGTGTTCCTCTGCCCCGAAATCTTCGCCAAAGGTGATCAACCAACGGCCTGGGTCCCGTTGGCCGACAAGGGCGCTTTGGCCGGCTTGCCTTCGTGGCTGTACCACAAGGACGAATGGGCCAAGAGGCATCCGATCTTCGACGGCTTGCCGGCCGGCGACCTGATGGACTACACCTTCTATCGCGAGATCATCCCCGACATGGCGTGGACCGGTCTGGAGGCGCCTGCCGAGGTGGTCGCCGGCGCCATCAACACCTCGATCGACTACTCGGCCGGCCTGTTTGTGTCGGTCCAGTCGTTGGGAGCCGGTCGTTTTGTGCTCACCACTTTGCAGATTCGGGACAACCTGGGTCGCCCTGCAGCGGACCGTCTCTTGTTGAACATGCTCCGCCACGGCGCGCGCGACGTCACACAGCCGCCGGCCGACTTGCCGCCCGACTTCGACGCACAACTCAAGGCAATCGGCTACCAGCAATAGAACGTTTGACGATGGGAGCGTCCGTGATGCAAAGCGTTTGCGAGAATTCCTTGCAATCGTCGCAGCCGTTGCTAGACTCGAACTCACGCCGTTTGAGTTGGTTCCCCGCCATGGGCCGGCGGGCCAAACGGCCAGAACGAAGGTACACAACGCAGTCCCACTCCCGCCATAACGGCATCCCCATGAAGCCGCAGCCGCCACCCCTTGCCGTCCTACTGCTAACGCTGCTTGCCGTGGCGAACACGGCACTTGCCGCGGAAGTTTTTGTCGCCCCCAGCGGATCCGATTCTGGTCCAGGCACAATGGAACAGCCGTTGGCCACGATCCAAGCCGGCGTACACAAGCTGCGCCCGGGCGACACCTTGCTCGTCCGCGGCGGAACGTATCGCGAGACGGTCGTGTTCCCGCGTAGCGGCACGGCGAAGAAGCCTATCACCGTCAGGCCGTACCAGGACGAGAAGGTGATCGTCAGTGGTTGCGATCCGGTCACGGGCTGGACCAAGCATGACGCCGCGAAAAACGTCTGGAAGACGCCAATGAACTGGACCCTGGGCACGGGCCGCAATCAGGTCTTCCGCGACGGCGCCGTGATGATCGAGGCGAGGCATCCCAACACGCCCACCCCGGGCCTGGAAATGTATGTCTCGGATCTCAGCCCGCTCTGGCCCACGTTCGGCGAGTTCTCGATTCCCGGCGACACTCGCACTACGCAACCGGGTCGGATCGTCAGCCACCTGCTTGAGGGCCAGCCCAATGACTATTGGAAAGGCGCCCTGTATTACGGCGTGCATTACGAGGGCTGGTGCGCCCAGACCGGTGTGATCGAGAGTTCCAAGTCGGGCGAGATCACCGTGGGCGATCGCACCAACGGATGGTGGTTCGGATCGGCCTACGGTGGAACCTATCCCAAGGAGCATGAGGAAGGCCGCGGAATGATCGTCGGCCACGCGAATGCGCTGGACCAGCCCGGTGAGTGGCATTGGCAAGACAACGTCCTGTACCACATTCCGCCCTCGGGCGTCGACCTGCCGGCGGCGACGGTCGAGGCGAAGAAGCGTCAACTGGCCTTCGATCTGAGCGACCGCGAGCACATCCATCTTGTCGGTCTGAACATCCAGGCCGCCTCGCTACGACTGCAAGACTCGGCCCACTGCGTCGTGAACGACTGCCACCTCTCGTATTTCTCCCACTACACGCGGCAGTATGGCATTGGCCAAATCGAGCACGGACGCGACACGATCAAGTCAGGCGAGACCGGCGTCTTCGTCGGAGGCCACGACAATTCGTTCCTGAATTGCAGTCTCCACGCCAGCGCAGGCGCAGGGTTCCATCTACGCGGTTACCACCACACCATCCACAACTGCCTGATCGACGAGATCAGCTACACGGCTCACTACCTGAACGCAATC
>JBDRTC010000910.1:0-8221 GCA_043824335.1 Planctomycetota bacterium
TTGCCCTTCTGAGCTGCCACAGAGGCGTTAGCCCGCTGGCTGGATTCCCGCCTCGCTCCAACGATGGCTCCGGCTATCTTTAGTTTCCCAGTTCCCGGACAGCAGCCGACCTCAAGGCGGTAGAGGCCAACTTTGCCCTGGTCATCCACGGAGGCGGTGTATACCGACCCAGGGGCAAGTGGGTCGGAAGCGATCATGTCGCGCCCCCCTTGTTCCGGGACTCCCACGAATCTTTCCTCGCGCGTCTCGTTGTCGATGTATGAGAAAGATGTTTGATGGTACTCGAAGGAGCCAAGTTTCTTTAGCTGTTCCTTGACGCGTCGCCGGCCCTCTACGGCCAGTTCGACGATCTCGGCGAGTTCTTCACGACTCATCTCGCCGTGGGGATAGATCAGCTTGACCAACCCCGAGACCGTCTTACGAACCGCCTTCACATCACGGGCATTGAGGTGGGATCCCAAAGAAAAGTGACGGTCTATCACTTCAGTGAAGTTGTGCTTTCGCAGCTCGCGGAGCGCCTCGGCAAGGTAGTCAACGACGAACCCGTAATGGTCGGTGAAGTACTCGACCCGCATCTTCGGAATCTCCCAGCCGGGGATGTAGAAATGGAGGCGGTCAAGAAAGGCCATGTCCTCACGGATCACCTCCGGTAGGGGCGTGAATAGGTGCGAGGAGCGCACCATCACGTCGACCGCCTGGTTGGTGTTGCCGAACATTGCTATGGAGGCCATGCCGGTAAGGGCATCTTTCCCGCGGGCAAACATGCCGGATTCGCAATACGTCTTGAGGGTCGTGACCACCTCTTTCGGCATCTGTTGAAGATCGGCCACCTCATCAAAGGCAATGGCGTCCCAGATGCCCACCAGCCCCATCTTTCCGCTTGCCATGTTGTAGAAGAGGTTTGCGACGGTCGTGGGGCCGGTCAGGAGGATGGTGTAAGGTGACAGCTCCTGATATGCGTAACTCTTGCCCGTCCCCCGAGGTCCCAGCTCCACGAGGTTATAGTTATGTTCGCAGAGCGGAATCATCCGGACGAGGAACATCATCTTGAGCCGGCGGTCGAAGTTCTGCGGCTCAAGGCCTATGGTTCGCAGAAGAAGGTCAAGCCACTCATCCGCCGAGAACTCACGGCGACAGTTCTGGAACTCCGCCAGATCGAACGTGGCGATCTGAATGGGTTTCAAGCTGTCAATCCAGAAGGGGCTCCGCTTGCCCTTGGCATCCTCGTCAAAAAGATGCCGGATGTCGATCTGGGCCCAGATACCGCCCATGAGGAGACGGTCATATTCCCGGAGGAAGTGCTCCGGCACGTGGACAAACTTGTGGCCGAAATTCAATAGTTCAGCCCAGTATTTGTCATCATCCGATAAATAGCGGACCTTCACCTTATCGATGAGCGTGTGTTTGCCCTTGTCCTTGACCATCGACTGCGCTTTATTGGCCTCATCGGGTCTGACGAAGTTCGAGCTGATCGTGGTGTTCACGACGCGAAGCCCCGCTTCGATAGCGGCCGTGTCGTCGGTGGCGCAGTACTTGCCGAGAAGATACTCCAGGACGAAAACCGGCACGTTCGCCCCGACCTTCACTTTCCGGACGAGGTCTTTTCGGACCACCTTCCCGGCGAAAACTCTTGTAGATTTGCGATCAAGTTCAGGCATCGTTCATCCCTTACATTGCGATTGTCACTTCGATCTTCTCCAGCCGTGACAATTCAGCTCCGGTCGCGGCATCAAGCAAGTACAACCCGACACTCTTTTGGTCCGGCTCCTCTATGATCATGAGAGTGACCGTGTTGGGGGCTATGTTCTTGGTGTTTTTCTCGTCGTTCCGAAGCGCCACATCGCCCGTGGCCTCCTCGAACCCGTAGGAAGCGCTGACGGCACGCGAAATGATCTTCCCCTTCGCATGCAGCTCAAGACGGACCTTAGGCGGCGCGACGTCGAACAACCCCGAGTTCGCTCCTGTAATCTGAACGGAGAAGAACCGGGTTGTGAGTTTTTGGCTCCCGGGCATGAGCGTCCATGTGATTCCAACCGGCGGGCCGGCTGAGGGTCTTGCCGACGGACTCAGGATCATGACCGGCACCAGCAATTCCTGAGGCGAGAGTCCGCCGTGGAAATAGGCCTTTGCTCCGCCCTTGCACTTGAAGCAGGCGAATGTCCACGGTGTGGCCAGGTCGAACTCCCCCTGGATGCCGAGCGCGCTGAGAGGCGCACGCAGGAAGGCGTCGTCCGCCTTGCCCCCGTGACCCACCCAGACGCGGCGATGAAGGTCCACCGTCTCGCCGCCAGGTGAGTCTACCTTCATGTCCTCGCTCAGCTCATCGGCAAAGAGGTGGCCATGGTCGGCTGCCAGGATGATGCGTTCAACGCCCAGGTCGACGAGCATCCGAACCCCACGCCGCAGGTCGTTCAGGACTCCATCCATCTGCCTGCGTGCCTGAGTTATGTTGTCCTGCTCGCAGAGCTCATCGATCTCCTGCGATGTCACGAGTATTAGCTGCGCGTCTGCGATGCCCTCCCGAACCTTCTTCGAGGGCTTGGGCAGTAGGTTGTCCAACTTTGCGTCAAAGACCTCGACGCCCGCGTGTTTCTTCAGAAACGCTACGCGGTCCTTGCGGTCCTTGATAACCGTTCCGGTGATCTCCAGCGCCAGTTTGCCGCCGCCTACTGTTACAATCTTGGCGTCTGCGTGGGCGTGGGGCAGGAGCGCCGCCATGCCGATCTCGGTCACGGTGGGAACTGCCGCGAGGGCCACCTGGAGATCAACCTCAAAGTCTTCCTTGAGCAGGCGCGCAAGTTCCCGGCCCATTTCAAATCGCAGCGCATCCACCCACACGTAGGCGATCTTTTTCGCGCCCAGGGAAGGCTTCACGTGCCTTTCGAAAACATCTCGCTGGCGCGCAACACTCTTGTCCGGGGCTTTCTTCTGAAGTTGCATCAGGAATTGCCGGGCGATCTCGGAGCCTACCTCCACATATCGCTGTCTGGCTTTGATCACCAGTTTCTCGATGCTGTCGTGGTCATAGCCATGCGGTTCGAAATTGTACCAGCGGCTCTCCATGTGGCGATGGTGGGTGTCCAGCAGACACCAGGGCTCCGTGCCCTCGGCGTATTCCTTGATCATGCCGGTGGCGGACGCCAGGGGTCTTTTCAGCGCCTGCCCGACACGATCGGCCTCCAACAAAACCTCGGCCGCGGAGGCGACGAGCGCCCAGCGAGCCTGGAGCTTCGGTTCCACATCGCACCAGAAACGAGACAAGCGGGACTCGGCCAGGGTAAACACATCGCCGTCTGTCTTCTCCAGGAGCCGGTTTTCGGCATGCACCAACAACGCCCTCTCGATGGCCGGGAAGGTTTCAACCTTTTCAATCGCCTTCGGCTCGAACGTCAAAGCGGCCAGGCCGAATTCCTGCTCGACCTGCCGGGCGGCGGCCACGTAGCTTTCCCGCCTATCACGGCGCAGACGCCACGCCCGGGCCAGGGCTGTACACGCGGCATCGCTTGCCGGCGTGGAGGCGACCGGAACCGAGGCCAACTTTGACGGGACAGCGTCGCCGAGTCCGAAAACGAGATCGGTCATCAGGACGTGCCGGGCCAGACGCTGGCGGAGGTCGTCCAGCTCCGCGCCATCAGGGGCGTCGAAGCCGAAGTCACGCCGCAGAAGCTCCACAAGCTCACCCTTTGCATCCTTCTTGGTGATGCTCTCGTCAAGGCGGTTGTTGTCGAGGAAGGACAGGGCAACCTCCTGCGGATTGCCGGTGCCGAAGATGAGGGCGATCACACCCTTGAAGATCTCTCCGCCCTTGTCGGCCAATGCGTTGAGGTCGGCCAAGGTCAGCTTACCTGCCTCAGTCTGCTTCTCCACATGGGCGGCGGTCTCGTCGCCCACGACGCCCTTCAGAGCGTTGCGGGCCACGACGGCCAGACGGATGTTGCGGGCCGGCGGCTGTTGGCCCGGCTGCATGACCACGCCCGCAGCTTCGAGCTCGATGAGGGCATGATGGGTCTGGTCCTGGGCCAACGGCACATAGACCACCAGGCGCGGGGGCTCCTCGCCGTCCATGAGTTTTTTCTGATCGATTTCCCAACGGAGACGAACGAAGCTGCCCTCATAGCGGAGGATGGTGGTGTCAGGCAGGTCCAGCGCCTCGACCACCCCGGAATAATCGCCTTCCGGATCGTACCAGACCACGATGCCGTTGTCGTCGACCTGCTTGGCGATCAGATTACGAATAAATTGCGTGACGATAGTCATCGTTCTAATCTTTCCGCATTTTCCCGTTTATTTTTATTTTCTTGAACAAGAAAACCTTGGCTTTTAGGAAAACCATCAAGTTGATTGCTAGAGTTTGCTTTTTGCAACGTTCACCGCCTCCTGGATTTATTCACGAGCGACTGCTTTTACACCGCCTCTACGGCCCAAACCGTACCCGACCCGATACACATCGGATAGATTCACCCGATCATCTGTCATACGTTCGAATACACCCAGTGCTTCAAGATCACGCCTGACGCCCTCAGGTCCTTCTTCCAAATGTGCCGGAGGAAGTTTGACCGCTGCGTTTGCAATATCATCTTTCAGGCGAATTAAGGCCTTATCCTCTCCCCATCGCCGTGCGACTTCCTCAAAACGACAGGGGACCGTCAGACCTGCAAGCGGTTTCATCAATACTTCCACCCAAGGATAATCTTCCTGTATTTCCCGAACCCGGATTCGTGATGCTTCCTGAACACCCCTCTTAATACTTTCATAGTAAAGCGGGTAACCATAATCCGACCGTGGATTGTCTGCAGCTGTGTGTCGGACGGCGGCCAGAAAGCTTCTGGGGCTTACCTGTCCGCCGGCGTCTCCCAGGTGGTTAGGCAGCCATGTGTATGGGAAACCACGGCGTCGGTCCCGCCCCATCCATGGCCCCGTGATCGCATGGAAAATCCGTCTCTGAGCCTCTTCTTCGATACGCAACTCGTCCGGAACCGTCCAAACGTTGCTGTACTGATTCCACTTTACGCCAAGAAGCTGTCGGCAACCCTCTCTGAAGAGTTCTCCTTTCTGAGGTTCATTGCCAAGGTATTGCCAAAGGAGGCCGTACAAATCATTTCGCGGCCATCGTAATTCCACTTTCTGATTGAGCACTTTGGATGAGTCCGGAAAATCGGCCGTTTTTGTGTCTGCAAGGTGATCTGGGCGAATAAACGCTTTGGGCCGAATCCGTTTATAGGATCTGAACTCCAAAAGGACCTGCAAAAGACCGCGGATGACCTTTAACATGGTCGGCCAGTCATCGGCGGTGCGGTCTAACGCGTCGAAAAGAACGAGTTGATGAATATCAGCTTGATCAAGCTCCTGATCGACGTGGAACAGTAGGCGCTCCACCTCCTCCGGATGATCGGCTACCCAGTGAACGGTGTCAAGCCAACTCGCCTTCGGCAAAACTTGTACTTTTTCGGTGCCCTTGATGACCTGACGTAATACAATGGTACGCCATACTTGCCGGGGGTCAAACTGTCCAATCAATTGCTTAAGTGTATCTTTTCCGGGGTAATCGTCAGGTAAGGAGCGTTCTCCGAACCCCACGGACACTTTTGTTTCTGCAATGATACCGGATTTTGGCATCATGTAAGCCACCATCTTGCGGTGCTCCGGACTTTGCAGAACTGTCCACCAGAAACTTTTGCCGGCCCCTCGGATGCCAACTACCAGCATGGCATCCGGATGTAAGGCCCTTGTGTGCCCCGCCGGCGTGAAAGTATACCTGAGATCCGGCGTTTGGCCGAAAACCGCCGTCTCCTGCGGCAGAGCATCTCTTATTAGCTCTCTTATTTCTTGGGGAAACCGATAATCACTCATGCGTTTTCCTCCCTAAAAAATACCATGGCTTCGGCCTCGGTCATGAACTTGCCCATAGCCGCTTCCGTAATCTGTTCGTCAATACCGATGGTGCTTCGCAAGGGATCGAATTCCTGCAACGCCCGATTCCAGAACACCGGTAGCGGATAATGCGGCGCATCTTCGCTGTCCACATCGAAACTGAAGACATCATGAGTATCCGCGCCTATCTCATCGTAAAGATGTTCCCGGAACAGATCCCAGGAGTTTTCGCGAAACCGCTTGAGGTAGTCGTCCCGGCCGGTCTCAGGTACCATGCCGGCCACAATCTGCAACCGTTGCCGAAATGTCTCCACCTGCGGGTGCTGCCTCCAATGACGAAACAGAAAAGAATAAGCGGTCCATGTCTGCGCCGAATCCACAGCGAAAAGAAAGTTGTCGGCATCCATCCGGGTGACAAGAACCGCGGCGATGTCATGAAGGCCGGCCCGGCTGTCCAGTATCACAAGATCGGGCTGCTCGACCGATTCAATTCTCTCCACCATACGTTGAACCCTTTCGCCCCAGGATTGGACAGCATTCCCGCTGAACTCCGCGTAACATCTGGCCAGCTTGGACAGGTAATCGCCGGTTTCTCGCCCGAAGGCCGGTACGATTCGAATTTCCCCCGGCAGATCCTTGGCCAGCGGACTTGTTGCGATCATGGCATTGTCCACAATTTCGGTCTGACCGACCCCATCTTCTACAAACCAATCTACAATGCCGTAATCCGGCAGATATTCCTGGGGCAGAAGCGTACTGCTCACACCCGGGGACTCCAGATCGAGGTCAAATATCAAGACTTTTTTTCCGTGTTTGGCAAGCCGCCAGGCCCAGATGATCAGCGCGGTCGATCGACCGACCCCGCCCTTGATGCCGAAGAAAGTCACCCTCGGGTTTGTTGTTTTACGTTCCAGAGGGCTACGCACCCAATCCTGGCCGATGATCTGCCGATCGAGGAGATAGATCTTCAGTCCTCCCTCTTCAGCAATCAAACGTCGATCACCACTGGCGCGGATGTCGTCGCCCTGAACCAGATCACCGGCAAACAACACCGCCCGCTCAGGTGGGAATCCATAGGCACATAGAGCTGCACTCAGTTCGTCGGTAAGTCTCTTGAGTACCGCCTTTGGGGCATCGGTGTAATCTTTGCGACCGCCCGGCAGCAGCACTCGGATGCGACCGCGCAGGTCGCGCACCAGCACAATTTCATCGCCGAGGGCGGTTCCAACCCCCTTGGTCTTTTCGATCGCAATATCCAGAGCGTGGTCAAACAACACCGGTTTCTGCTTGCTCATATGAGGTCTCCATTCAAAACGGCGGTTTCAAGAATCTGCTTTACCGTCATCGCAGCTTGCTGATGCTTCTCAGCAGCTTCGCGGGTTATGCTTGATCGGTGGTGGTAGCGCTGGTTAACATCCCAATCATCAAAAGGGTTTGAGGCGCCGGTCATTCTCGCCGCGTAATGTGCCCCGCTCCTGTCATGTGCAAATGTAACGAACTCATTCCACAACTGATTGATATGAACACGGTGCTGTCTATCCGCCGGCGCGCCGTCTGGTCGGAGCGACATACCCAACGAGAGCATAACGGCTTTCAACGCGCATTCCGCTGACAAGCCGTACAGGTGGTCCGCATTTGCCAATCTTGTGTCCGCCGACAAACACCCCGCGTCTTCCCAATGGCGCTCGGCAGCATCGCGAAAATCAACCGACATGATTGCCTCCAGTCCCTGCTTCACAAATATCCTCCAAGCCATGGGCAATCGCTATTGAGCGATCTCGTTTGCAGACATCCTTGACCCGCTCCGGCCAGAGTTGATAGGCAATGTGCGACCAGTCGTACTTGCCCTCCTGAAGTTCATCCCAGTACTTCTTGGCCTCCTTCCAGGGCACAAGCTCCCACAACGGAGCGATATTCAGGACCACGCCGTCGTTGAGGTCTGGATCGAGGTGGTGGTCAGCCGCGCGGCGCAGCTTGTCCGCGAAGTCGCGCAGCTCGGAGACGAACTGCTCCTGGCGGTCCATGTCCTTTTCGATCTGCTTGGCCTCGCGGCCGGAGCTTCCCGCCGCTTCTTTCCGGCCGCGTAACGTCTTCAGGCGGTCTTCTTCCAGGCGAATCTTGGGCTCCACGTAGTTCAGCAGCGCCTTGAAGAGGATGTCTTTGTCCAGACGGTGATAATAGAGCCAGAGGCCATAGTTGCCCTTGGCCGAGCGCAGATACCAGTAGATGGGGGCCTTCCGCCGGCTCTTGGAGTAACGCTTGACGTGGTCCATCCAGAAACCGCCGTTGCCGTGATTGCGGAATTAGTCGCTGAGCTCCCGCACCACCAGGATTTCACAGGCCTCCCGCT
>JBDRTC010000911.1:0-14092 GCA_043824335.1 Planctomycetota bacterium
GAAACGAGGGAAAAACTGGTTCCCAAGCTCCGCTTGGGAACCGACGAGCGGGCGTTCCCAAGCGGAGCTTGGGAACGAGGGAGAAACTCAGCGGCGCTCGGTCTTCAACGTCCAGCCCGGGTTGATTTCGGGCTTTTGGCCTTCGGGGTGGGGCTCGGTGAGCTTGGCGTAGAGCTCGGGGCGCCGGGCGCGGAGGTAGCGGCGGCCGCCGGACTGGTCGAGCTTCTCCGGCGTGCAGAGGGCCGTGACCACGTCGTCCCCCAGGGCGTTGGACTCGGCCAGGACCTCGCCGAACGGGTCGAGGATCATCGCCAGGCCCGGCTTGATCGTGTCGTGATCGACGCCCACGGGGTTGGTGAACACGTAGTAAACGCCGTTTTCAAACGCCCGGGTGGGGAGCCACCGCATGAGCCAGGCGCGTCCTTTCGGCCCGAGAAACTCCCGGCGCAGGCGGACCGGGTCGCGATCGCGGTTGTCCCAGAGCTTCTTGTCGATCTTCCCGCGGCCCGGCATGGGGCTATCCAGCCCGCAGGTGACGTGTGGAGCGAAGACGACGTCCGCCCCCATCAGCGTGACGATGCGCGCGTTTTCGGCCAGGTTGTTGTCGTAGCAGGTGAGGATGCTCGACGAAATGCCGCACAGCTCGAACACCTCGAACTTGTCGCCCCAGCTCAAATGCTGATTGATAAAGGCGTGCAGCTTGCGGTGCTTGGCGACGAAGCCCTCCGCAGTGACCGCCACGTAGGTGTTATAGAGCTTGTCGCCTTCGATCTCGATGAGCCCGGCCAGGAGGGCCACGCCAAGCTCGCGAGCCAGCTCGACCAGCCGCCGGGTGCTGGGCCCGTCGGGAACCGGCTCGGCCAGCGCCGCGATCTCCTCCCGCGGCAACTCCTGCAAGAACGTGTACCCGGGGATCGAGCACTCGTGGAAGCTGACAACCTCGGCCCCCTGGTCGACCGCCCGGCGAGCCAGGGCCTCGATGCGGCCGAAGTTGTACTCCTTATCGGCGTCGCGGGCCTCGAATTGGGCGGCGGCGATGCGGACGTCTCTCACGATGGCTCCTCTCTCACGGCGAGGGGTTTTCCCAGCGCAGATGGCGATATCGGCCGAAGTCGGCGTCGCAGGAGACCAGGGTCGCGCCGCGGGAAATGGCCAGCGCGGCTAAATGAGCGTCCGTGGTCAAGTTTCCCGCGGTCCCCGTTTCCTCGATGAGTTCTCTGAGAATCCGCCAGTGTTCTTCCCTTTCCCCGACCAGGCGCGTCTTGGGATGGGTCCCCCAGACCTCCACGCGGTCCATCGCCTGCTCCGGTGTGAGCGGTTCGGGGAAGACGTGGGCGCTAGTTGCCAGCCGAAGGAACCCCAAGAGGACGATCCACGAAAGCCCGATCGGCTCGTCGTCCGAGAGAGCCCCCTCCCACCACGATCGAACCGCTTCGTGTTGCGGCGCGTTCCGGTTGACCACGTAGAGCAGGACGTTGAGATCGACCAGCTTCATTTTCGGCGTGCCAGCTTCTCGCGGATTTCGGCATCCTCAAGCGACGCGGAAAGCGCAAGTGCCTTGTCGAGGTTTACGTTCGGTGCGCCCATGCGGAACGTCTTCTCGCGATAAGGGCGGCTTGGCTTGTTCGCTTGCTGCGAGGCGCTCGTCCCCTGGCGCAGCACCCGGTTGATGAGTCGCGCCAATGAGGTTCCCTCTCGGTGGGCCTGCTCTTTGAGGTCCCGCAGCAAGTCGTCGTCGATCTGCACCGTGGTTCTCATGATGGCATCATAGCATCATATTGGATGATGTCAAGATGCACCAACGAGCTGCCGAAAACGAGGCCCCCGGGGGGGGTTGGAGCCGTCGCACTGCTCGGTTACAAAGGGGGGCGTCGCGTCCAGCAGGTAAGGGCTCGGGGACGCCCGCAGGACGCGGTTTCCCCACGAATGCCCACACAAGCCTTCATTCTCTGACGGAGACCCGCAATGACCAACGATTCGGTAATCTCGCAAAAACTGGCGATTGACGGCGGCCCCAAGGCGGTCACGAACAAGCTCGTCGGCTGGCCCCAGTTCGCCGAGGAGGGGATCCGGGCGGTCGAGCAGGTGCTCCGCTCCGGCAAAGTGAACTACTGGACCGGACCCAAGGGAATGGAGTTTGAGAAGAAATTCGCCGAGTGGCAGGGGAGTAAGTTCGCCATCAGCACGGCCACCGGCACCTCGGCCCTGCACGTGGCCCTCTCGGTGCTGGGCATCGGCCCGGGCGACGAGGTGATCGTGCCCAGCTACACGTTCATCGCCACCAGCTTTGCCGTGGTGCAGGCCGGGGCCATTCCGCGGTTTGCCGACGTGAACCTCGACGACCACTGCCTCAGCGTCGAATCGGCCGAGAAGCTGGCCACGAAGCGGACCAAGGCGATCATGCCGGTGCACTTGTACGGCAACGTCTGCGACATGGACAAGATCCACGCTTTCGCCAAAAAGCACAACCTCTTCGTGATCGAAGACAACGCCGAGGCCTTCGGCGGGTCGTACAAGGGAAAGAGCACCGGCACGCTCTCGCACATCGCCGGCCTGAGCTTCTGCCAGAACAAAACCTTCACCACCGGCGGCGAAGGGGGCATGGTCACCACCGACGACGAAGACCTCGCCTGGGAGGCCCGAAGCTTCCGCGACCACGGCTACGACGTCAAGGAGCGGCTGAACCTCCTGGACCTCGAGCAGAAGCTTCCTTACATCCACAACCGCGTGGGCTTCAACTACCGGATGACCGAGATGCAGTCGGCGATCGGCCTGGCCGAACTCGCCCGAATGGACAACTGGAACATGCCCAACCGCCGCCGCAACGGCCGCATCCTCTTGGACGCGCTCTCGCAGCTTCCCCAGGTCAAGTACATGCCGATCGACAGCGAGGAGCGTCGGAACGGATGGTACGTGTGCGCGTTCTCGTTGGATATCGAGAACATGGGCTGCGACATTGCCCAGTTCGTCGCCGCGGCCGGCGCCGAGGGGGCCCCGTGCTGGAAGGTCTTTTGGCCCCAGTGCCACACGGAGCGGGCGTTCACCGCGCGAAACGGCTTTGGGAACTCGGGCTTCCCGTTCACCTCGAAAGAGTATACCGACCCGGAAAGCGTTGATTTTGCCAAGGTCGAGGTGCCCAACGCCGTCTGGCACGAGTTGCACACGTTCACCTGCTTCCCGTTTCCGACGTACACGGAGGACGACATGAAGCAGATCGCCAACGCCGTGGTGAAAGTGATCAAGGCGTACTCCTGAACTCAAACCGTAAGCTTTCAGCGGTCAGCAATCAGCTTTCAGCCAAAAGACTTGAAACATTTCCCCTCTGGCAACAACCTGACTGCTGATGGCTGACTGCTGATGGCTGACCGGCCGCTTGCGGCTTCGCCGCTGATCCCCTGGGAGCAACAGGATGGCCAAAATCCGCTTCGGCGTGGCCACGGTCGACTTCACGCCCGCCCCGGGCTTGCCGCTGATGGGCAACTTCCGCGACGACTACGCGGCCCGGGGCGTACATGACCCGCTTTTGGCGAAGGCGATGGTCTTCGAGGATCGCGAGGGCGTGAAGGCGGCCGTGCTGGCGGTCGACGTCTGCATGCTCGACCGCGAGAACGTGGCCTTGATCCGCCGCGTGTTCGGCTCCCAGTGCGACGTTCCGCCCGAGAACGTGCTCGTCCACGCCACCCACACGCACAGCGCCCCGGCCCCCAGCGACCGTTTCCTGTTCGGCCTCGATTTCGAGCCCTATCAAAGCGATGTGGAGGCATTCTTGACCAAGGCGGCCACCGCCGTCGCCCTGGCCAATGAGAATCTCGCCCCGGCCGATTTGAGCATTGGGTACGCCAAGGAGGACCGAATCTCGTTCAACCGCCGATTACGCCGCAAGGACGGGTCGACCCAGATGAACTGGGAGGCCCTCATGCCCGGGTTCGATCCGGACGAGATCGCAGGGGCCTGGGGGCCGATCGATCCGGAAGTGGCTTGCCTGGTGGTGGAGCGAGAGGGGCGGCCCGCCGCCGCGATCGTCAGTTTTGGCCTCCACCCGGCGATCCTGGCCGGCGACAACTGGCTCTACTCGGCCGATTATCCCGGCTACCTGGCCGAGGCCCTGTCACGCACGCTTGGCGAGGGTTTTGTATGCCTGTTCCTGAACGGATGCTCGGGAAACGTGAACCACATCGACTTCTGCCAGCCCGGGCAGGGGCGCGGCTTTCAGATGGCCGAGCGGGTCGGGTACATGCTCGGCGCCGTGGCCCACCAGGCCGTGAATGCCCGGTCGCCCGTTGCGGCGGATCGGGTGGCCGTTTCGAGCGAAGCGGTTTCGCTCGAACGGATTCAGATCAGCGACGGCGACCGGCGCCGGTGCGAAGAGGTGCTCGAAGCGGCCGCCAGGAATCCGCCGAAAGGCCAGGTCGATGGGCTCCCGGACGCTTTCTACGCCGAGCTGCGCCTGGAAATGTGCCGCCGCCAGCACGCGCCCGACGAGGTGGAGGTGATGGTGGTCCGCCTGGGCAACGTGGCCCTGGTCGGCCTCCCGGGCGAGAATTTCTGCGAGTCGGGCCTGGAGATCAAGCGTCGTTCACCCGCCCGGCATACGCTGGTGGCCGGGCTGGCCAGCGACGCAATCGGCTACCTCCCCACCCGGGAATCGTTCCCCCAGGGCGGTTATGAAACCACGGTCGGAAGCACCCTCTACCAAGAGGGCGCCGCCGAACGCTTGGTTGATGCGGCCGTATCGCAGCTTGAGCAGTAGGGAGTGGAGAGTGGAGAGTGGGGAGTGGGGAGTGGAGAGTGGGGAGTGGGGAGTGGGGAGTGGAGAGTGGAGAGTGGAGAGTGTCAGGAAAGCTTGCGGACGTTGTTCCCCACGTTTAGCCGCCGACGGCACGTCGGCGAAAGCCAGTCACCACACAGAAACACACCGCAGGTCCTGAACCCTGAACCCTGAACCCCGAACCCCCAAGCATAGGGAGATACCACGATGGCCAAGAATCGAGTCAATTTCGGCGTGATCGGCGCCGGCGGCATCGCTCAGCGCAAGACGATCCCCGGCATGAAAAAGGCGAAAAACTGCCGGCTCGTGGCGGTGATGGACCCGGTGAATATCGAGAAGATCGCCGCGGACCTCAGGGTTCCCAAGGCGTACGCCCGGGAAGAGGACCTCTTGGCCGACCCCGAGGTTGAGGCCGTCTACATCGCCTCGCCCGTGAACTGCCACGCCCGGCAGATCAAGATGGCCGCCGAGGCGGGTAAGCACGTCCTTTGCGAAAAGCCCCTCTGCCTGAACCTGAAGCAGGCCAAGGAGTCCGTCGAGGTCTGCCGCAAGAACAAGGTCTTCCTCCAGGAAGGCTACATGATGAAGTTCCACGGGGCGCACGTGAAGATCAAGGAACTGGTCGACGAGGGCCGTTTGGGCAAGATCGTCTACATGCGGGCGCAGCTCTCCTGCTGGTATCCGAAGATGGAGGGCGCCTGGCGTCAAGACCCCAAGCAAGGCGGGGGCGGCTCGCTGATCGACATGGCCACCCACCTCTACGACCTTTTGGAATCCTTTGCCGGGCCCATCCGCCGGGTCGTGGCCATGACCGGCACCGTGGTGCAGGACTACAAGTCGGAAGACGCCTCGACCACCGTGCTCGAGTTCAAGTCGGGCGCCCACGGCTCGGTCGACTGCTTCTTTTGCATTCCCGACGAGGCCAGCCGCACCCGATTGGAGGTCTACGGCACCCACGGAGCGATCTTCACCGAGGGCACCATCGGCCAGAGCACCGGCGGCAAGATGGAGGGTATCTTCGGACTGGGCGACGCCGCCTACGACGCCGCCCAGGATAAAGACGTGAAGCGCACGTTCCAGCGCATCCCGTTCGAGAAGATTAACCCCTACACGGCCGAGTGCAGCTACTTTGCCGACTGCATCCTCGCCGGCCGCCGGCCCCAGATCAACGGCCCGAAGAACGCGCTACACATCATGGGGCTTACGGAAAAGGCCTATCGCTCGTATAAGACGAAGAGCATCTTGGCGGTCATTCGCTGAACGCCGCGTTGATCGCTTCGACGGTGCGCTCGACCAGCACTTGTCCCCCCTCGGGCCCCACGAGGCTGCTCTCGACGATCGCGCTGTAGCCGCCTCCCTCGACGGCTTTTTGCGTGGGCAAATAGGCCCCCGAGGTGCAGGCCAGTTGGACGACGAACGTCTCGACGGCCTTGCTCCGGGCCTTGATCCTGACGCCGAAGTCGAGAAACAGCTCGAACGGATTGGTGGCGATGGCCACGTCGCCCAGCCGGATCACGTGCAGCTCCATCTCGTAAAGCGGGTTTTCGTCCTGCGTTTCGTAGCGGTCGACCACCTCCTGGTGCCAGAGGCCGCGCCGCGCGTCGGCCGTGCTCGGGTTCGGCTTCCCGGAAAACTCCGCGACCCTCGCCTTTGCCGCCGAAAACTCTTCCTCCGTGACCTTTCGGACCGGGAGCTTGAGATCCTCCACGTGATGCACCATCACAAGGTCGGTGCGGATGTCGCTCTTGGCCAGCGGGAACACGTCGTCCACGGCGCCGACGATCCGCCGGGCGATCTCCTCGGTTCGCGTGAGGCCCCGCAGAGAGCGCATCCGCTCTTCGGCCGCCTTGCGCCACATCAGGTGGGGCGACTGGTCGCCCGAAGCGCCGGCCCAGGCCAGCACGCACAGTGCTTCGCCGTACCGTTTGCGGAGCGCCTCGCGCACGTCGTGCCAGAAGTCGGCGTTGACGGTCGAGCGGCTCTCGACCTCCTGGGAGGGACAAGCCACGTTGATCGCCACGGCCGTGAGCTTTTCTTCGCGATCCCAGAAGAAGAGCATCTCGACGCCGTGATCTTCGTAGCCTTCGAGGCTCTGGAAGTCGGGCGTGCTGGTCGAGCCGTACATCTTGGCCGTGCCGTCGGCGTAGACGGCCCGGCGGTTGTGCCCCACCACGGCGTGCCCCAGTGCCCAGCTCACCCCGCCCGGCTTGCGGGCCTCCCACGCCTCGACCACCACGTCGGCAAGCCTCTCCAGGAGAAACTCGACGTACTCGGCCGGTTGCATCACGCCTTCGGAAGGGATCACGTACTTGCCTTCGAGCATGACCGGGCCGGTGTGCGTGTGCGTGGCGTTCAAGAAGAGCTTCTTGACCTCGAAGCCCTCAAGCCGCGGCGCGACCCGCTCACGAAGCTGCTCCTGGATCGTGCCCCGGATGGCCACCAAGTCGCAGGAGACCAGGATCGCCTGGTCGACGACCTTGTCCCCCTCCCGCGCTTCCAGGGCCAGCGCGGTGGCCGTGCACGGGTTTTCCACGGTTCGGGCGATCCGCGTGGCAAACTGCCCCGACACGGCCACCGGCCCCTCCGGCGTAATGCTCGTCGTGGCCGCGCCGATCCAAAGCTCCGCCGCGCTAGCGCCACCCGATAGACCACCAACGACTAGCATGCACGCGCTGACGACAGCGATCACGGTAAATTGACTCCGCATTCTGAGCAGCACTTCGGCTCTCCTTGGCATGGACCCGGTGAGTAAGCAAGTAGGTTATGCTTCAGCATATCAAACACCGGCGCGATATGCTAAAGCATAACCTACGCCGGGTGCCCCTGCTTCGTGGCGTCCAGAGGGGTGTGCCACTGCTTGGAACAAGCAGTGCTTTGCTTTACCGGTTCCTGCCACGGCCCGATTGTCTCACGAAATCCCGCCGAAGGCAAGCGCCGCCTCGCGGGAGTTCTTCATCAAGCCCGCCACGGCACTGCAAGTTCCAGAGGGCGTCCGGGAATTGGAGCCTGTAGGGAACGCCCTCTGTGGCGTTCCGGCGCAATCGGTGGTTCCGCGGAACGGCACGGAGGCCGTTCCCTACAGAGATTTCAGGCGTTTCGAATTCCCGGATACCCTCTGTTCCAAGCAGTGCTTTGCTTTACCGGTCCCTGCCTTGGCCCTTTTATCTCACGACATCCCCCCGAAGGCAAGCTCCGCCTCGCGGAGGTTCTTGCTCAAGCCCGCCACGGCACTGCTTGTTCCAAGCAGTGGCACACCATCCCGAACCCCCCGCCGCCAAGCAGGGGCACCCGGCGAAGCTATCTGCCACCCGCGATTGGCCATGGCCCAACCATGAGAGGGGCCGACGGTCCTGTCAACCTTCCCGCTCGGGGCCTACGCCCGATGCCTCCTGTGCCTGGCGGCACACCGATAGCGAAACTATCGGTGCCACCCGCGATCGCATCTGTAAGTTACGTGACGAAGGGGTGAAAAGAGGGTGGAAAAAGTCGCAAGAAGGGCGGTCGGAGGGTTGCATCAGGGGCGGCGGGGGGTCAAAATTCCTATCAGTAATAGGGCCTGACTTTTTTATTTCAAAAGCATGCAGGGTCCCGCCACTTTTTCCCGCCTGTTTTGTTCCCACCTTCTTTTAGAGAGGAAAGTCCGATGAGAAGCTTCATTTTTGCAGTTTTTGTCAGCCTGAGCTCTATTGTTCAGGCCCAGAATCAGATGGCAGAAGTCAACCAGCATCTTAATGCCCAGACTCAATGGATGAATGCCTGGGGGGCCTGGACAAACAGCAGGGTAAACACCAATGCTCAAGTCCAGATGATTGAAGCTCAAGCCAAGCTGATCAGCGCCAGAGCAACTCTAATTGCAGCTGTTGCTACTGCCAACGAGACAAATGCTAAGGCTTTACAAGGCATTGAGCAAGCTCGTGGCTTGTCTTTGGGCAACAGTTTGAAAAAGGCTGAGACTTTCTACGGAAAGAAAACTCTTCGCGAAAATTATATGGATTTAAGAAAACCTCGATCTAGACCAAGCCAGGAAGACCTGCGCCGTTATAGCAAGTTAGCAGCGCCTGACCGGCTAGACATTTTTGAGTTTAGTCCGGTCCGAGCCAAAATCTACTGGCCTCCCCTTCTAAAAAAAGACCAGTTCTCTGAATGCCGTCTTCAGATTGAAGGTCTTTTTGCCCAATACCTTCTTGACAACAACCGAGAAGGCAGCATTTATCAGGAGGTCAAGGAACTTGCTGATAAAATGCAAGTTGAGCTCTCTCCTTTGATCCGCGATGTACCCTCGTCCGAGTATATACGGGCTCGGAAGTTCCTTCGCAGCATAGCCTACGAATCCCGGTTTCCTAATGAAATCGACGGCTTGGCTGCTAACTAGCGCCTTTCTACGCCTTGCATGCCCAAAGCCCTTTGCTGTCTTGCAAAGGCATAACCCAGACATGAGATAATGTCTTGAACCAGTCGGAAATGGAATTCCTCGTTCTTTTGGGTTAGCATGGACCCCTGAACGCCGGGTGCCCCTGCTTCGTGGCGTCCAGAGGGGTGTGCCACTGCTTGGAACAAGCAGTGCTTTGCTTTACCGGTCCCTGCCACGGCCCCTTTATCTCACGAAATTCCCCCGAACGCAAGCGCCGTCCCGCGGAAGGTCTTCCTCAAGCCCGCCACGGCACTGCTTGTTCCAAGCAGTGGCACACCACCCCGAACCCCCGTCGCCAAGCAGGGGCACCCGGCGGGCCGGCCGTCTTACTGTGTCGTATCCAACCGCGTGCCGAGGTTCTCCTCGGGCAGGCAACTGGCCAGGAGCCGGTGCTTGAGCCGGTCGGGCACGGGCAGGTGGAGCACGAACTGGGCCTTGTGGGAGCTGCCGGCGGAACGGGGCGAAATGGCGATTCGTTTTTCCGCCTTGAAGTTGCGCTGCGCGGTCTGAGAGAAAGGGACGCCGGTGTCTCCAGGCTGCCTGCCTTGTTTCCACTCCATCAGGCGACGCTTGAGTCTTGGCCACCAGCCGGCCCGCGCGGCGATCTCGTCCAGGCGTTTTTGGAAGCCGTCGAGGAAGCGGCCCGCGCCGGCGAAGAACGCCTCGGCGACCGGCGGCTTCGCGGCAATGCCGAAGAGGGTGTGCGGATTTCCGTCGTCGCCCTGCCAGCCGATCAGCGTTGCCTCCAGCCCGGCCAACAGGCGCTGGATCGCCCCCGGGGTCGGATGCCAATAGCGGTTGGCACTCTCGGGCGACTGAGCCGCGGACTGCGACGAGAGAACCAGGATTCCGCCGGGCGCGAGGATTCGGATCATCTCCTCGACGGCCCGGTGCGGCTCGAACGTGCGCTCCAGCGCGTGGATCGCGATCACCGTGCGGGCCGCCCCGTCCGGAAACGGCAGCCGGGCAAGGTCCTCCAAGCGTTCGACTACGGCCGGTTCCGCTTCCCGGCAAGCCAAATGGCCTTTCCCGGGCAAAGCGGCTTTCGGCATCTGTCCGCCCGTTGCATCGAAGCCCGGGCCGTATCCGAATTCGTAGATCGGCTCGGCGAGCGGGAAGGCCTCAGAGACGCTTCCGAGAAACGCGCGCAGGTGCTCCTGCATGTCGGTCCTCCTTGATTTGCTCCCGTCCCGGCTGGCTCGCGACCCATCGGGAAAAGCGTTCGGCATTCCAGCGATACACGGCCACTGCCCGAGGGCCCGGGCTGGCGTTGGCCGGATCGGGGAACGTGGCGGCCGGTTCGCCGGCCAGGTCGAGCAGGTGTTTCAGCGTGCGAGCGCGGCGCCCGTCGTACTGCAATTCCCGCCGCTCCAGGACGACGTAGGCCAGCCGCGGATGGCTGAAGGCTGCCGGGGCGTCGTCGTAGCCATAGGTCGTTCGCCCCGAGTACAAGCCGGTCCAGCCGCGCGTGTCCAGCACGCAACCCGGCGCGTTCGCTTCCTCGGTCAGCCAGCGAGCCGCCAGGCGGTGCCCTTGGCGGTTGACGTGCAGCGGCTTAATCGCCTCGACCAGGCAAACCGCCATCGAGAGCGCGACGGCGGCCCACGCCAGGCGCCGGCGGGCGGGTTTGGGAAGGGGACAGTCCCATTTTCCCTGCGGGAAAATCGGGACAGTCCCCAAGTTATCCTGCGGCCGTCCCTTACGGCCGGCGATCCACGTGCCTGCTTCGAGCACCCCGTATCCGGCGCAGCCGATTCCCAGCACGACCAACGTCAACAGATGTCGGGCGCTCGCGTAGCCTTCCTTGGCCGCAAAATGGAGTACGGCCAGCAGGAAGAGCAAGAGGTAGACTTGCGCGAACCGGTCCACGGGACGGACCAGCTGGCGCCGCAACCGCCAGACGCCGAACAGGGCAAAGCCCCCGATCACGTAGCCAAAGGCGTCGGCCAGCTCCTCGGCAAGCTTGAGCGCCGCCGCGGCGTAACCACGACGCCGAAGGCTGATGCCCTGCTCCTTGAGTGCAAACGACATGGGCTCGCCGTCATTGAGTCGCCAGACGTCGGCGCGGGTCGCCGCCAGCGCCGGCGTGGCACCCCAAAACGCGACTTCCTCCTTCTCCGGTTCGCTCCGTCCCAGCAGCCGGCCGACGGCGGCGCGAGGCGTGGTTGCCCCGATGGTGACCAGGTAGGGGCCCCATACCAGCAAGCACCCGAGCACGAGGCAAGCGGCTGCGGCGGCCAGTCTCTTCCAAGGCCCTCGGCGGTCGGCCCGGAACTGAAAGAACAGCAGCGTGACGGCCAGAGCCACCAGGAGCACCAACGCTTCGACCCGCACCAACGTCGCCAGCGCCGCCAGCATGCCCGCGACGAGCAGCCAGCATGGATTCCCATCTGCCAACAGAGCAGGGCAGGGCAGGGCAGGGGGGGGAAGAACAGCCTGCTTGGGCAAACTCCTCCCTGAATCCGACACCAGCCCGACGCGCAAGCGAGGGCCGTCGTGTTTCTGTGGTACACCCTCGCTTGCGCGTCGGGCTAGTGTTGCAGAATCTTTGGAACGGGCCAGAGTAGGCGAAGTCTTGGACGTGGAATCCTGAACCCTGAACCCTGAACCCTGAACCCTCCGCAGCTCGCCGCTTGGACCCATCAGGTACGCTGCCGCGGCCCAGAACGCCAGGCAAAAGAAAAAGAGGTGCGTGCTGTCGCTGAGCCCGTCGGCGCCCAGCCGAGAGACTTCCGGCAACACGCAGAAGAGCAGCGACCCGGCCAGTCCGGCCGCCGGCCCGACGAGTCGGACGGAAACGAAGTAGACCGGCACGACCACCAGCACCAGCGGGATCGTCGCCGCCAGTTGCACGCTGGCGGCCCAGGACGAGCGGAATTGGCCGCCCGCCTCCTCGACACCCTTGTGGACCAGCCAAACCCAGGCCGCAAACAGCGGCTCCTCCCGCCCCTGCCGGATCGTCTCTCCCAGCCCTCCCGACTCAATCCGCTGGGCGGTCCGGGCAAAACGAACCGCATCCAGCGCCGGCACCGTGGCGCGTCGGATGAGCACGAGTTGAACCACGCAGGATAGGGCGACGAGCCCGGCGACGGCGGCGAGTTGACGCTTGCGATCCATCCGTGTTTCGGCCTTTCGGGCGAGCAGCCCGCCAAAAAAGGGCGAGTTTGGGCCGGAAGGGTATCTTTACTTCGCGGAGGCGTCAATCCGACCTTGGCCACGGTGGTCCGCACACTCAAATCATTCACTAACGCCGTAGCACTGTGGCCGGGCAACACAGGCAAGATACCTGTGCTACTGCGGCGGCCTGTGAGTAATCCCGGTTACAGGGCCGATCACCCAAATGGTGGAAAGATGGGCACTATAAGGCGAATGCGAGATGTGTATGTGACCCGAACTGTCCGGCCAGCCGTCACACCCAACCGGACCGGAGTAGACCTCAGGCTTCGGATTTGCCGAATCGAGGAAGAGAGGCGGTCCGTTTTCCGCTGCCCACTAACGCTGCTGGGGGTCGTCTCGAAACGAGGGCAATTCCGGCTTACCCGGAATCGGTGTTTTCGGTTATCATTCGCTTCCCTAAGGACGCTGCGGCGCGTCTCGGAGTCCCATGCAGTTCCGCCGAAGTGGCCAACGCGACGACCGGCGTCGCCGGGTCTTCAGTGAGGCCCCGTTCGGGACGAACGTCTCGGATGGGGCCGGCCGCCCGCTAAAGCGAGATCCGCTGACGGGCGAGGCGGCGACCGCGCGAAGGTCTGAACACTACGGGGATGCGGCTTTCATGGACGAGCAGCCTCGCTTGACCGATCTGGTTCCCCTGCGTCTGGGACGGTTCTTCCTTGTGCTGGTGGTGGGCCTGGCGGTGGTTGCGGGCCTGGAGGGCCTTTACGCCTGGATGCCCCGGCTCGCCTCGGCGACCACCGACGGCCGGGTCGCCGCCTTCGATCTCGATGGGGAGGGAAGCCTCGCCGTCTGGTTCTCTTCGATGACCCTGGCCATGGCCGGCCTGGTGGCGATCCTGGTCTTCACGATCCGGCGGCACCGGACCGACGATTACCCCGGGCGTTACCGTGTTTGGCTCTGGGCTGCTTCTTGCTGGTTTCTCTTGAGCATCGACGAAACATCGAGCCTGCACGAAGGCTTCAAGGAGATGATGGTCCTGGTGACCGGCACCCGAGTGTTCGGCGACGGGTCGATCTGGTGGGCGGCCGTCTATTTCTTCCTGCTCGGGGCGGTGGGCACCCGGCTCCTGGTCGACATGCGCGAGTGCCGGCTCTCCATGGCCACGTTCCTCGGCACGGCCGTCTGTTACGCGGCGGCCGTCACCACGCAGCTCGGTTGGATCTTACCCGAGTCGGGCGCCCGGGGAGTGATGCTCGAAGAGGGGGCCGAGATGGTCGGCAACCTGATGCTGCTCTTAACCATGGGCCTTTACGCCCGGCACGTGATCCTCGACGCACAAGGTCTCCTGCCAAAGCGGACGGAACGCTATACGGAAACGTTGGACGACGAGGCCGAGTTGGCAATCGACGGCCTCTTCCTGGGCGACCGCTCGGTGACGGTGCATCCGCCGCACGGCGTGCCCCGACCCACCGGCAGGACCGTGGCCCCGAGTCGGCTCCGGCGGAGGGTCGGCACGGCGGTGAGCCCGTCGGCACCGGCAACCTCCGCCTCCGGTTCCGCCTCGCCGGCCGACGCGGCCGAGGCCGACGCACCGGCCCGCCAGAAGCTGAGCAAGGTGGAACGCAAGGCGCTTCGCAAGCGCCTCCGGGCAATGGCCGCCGAGCGCGAGCGACGCCAACGCGGCGCGTGAACGCTTTCTTCTGTTGGTGCGGCAGTTGCACTGCCGCACCTCCGCTTCGGGGGCGCATGAACACCTCCGCCGGGGGCAGCAGTACAACTGCTGCCCCAACTGGTCG
>JBDRTC010000912.1:0-4002 GCA_043824335.1 Planctomycetota bacterium
ACAACAAGGTTAGGTTATCCAGAATCTGATGGGGCTGTGCGGCTGCGAAAACTGAGGCAGGTGGCCATGATGGTATGGCTTGGAACGGTTCGAGCGGTCGCGCCGGGCTGTTTGACTTTCGGTTATGGCACCGCGGGCCCGCCTTTCTCCATCGGCGTATAAGTACAGCCGCCACACCTCCAACCCTGGTCAGCCCGAACGTTTGCAGGTGCTTCGCAGCACACTTCGCTTCCAAGCCGCGGACATTGATCCATGTGTATCGTCAAAGGTTCGTTTTGCGAAGCAAATGGCGTAACCCACTTTGAGCAAGTAACTTGTGTCCAAAGTATCCCAAATTGCCGTCTTATAGTTCAAGATGCCGTAAACTCGTGGATGACGACGAGGTTGATGTGTTCAGTGGTCGAGCACGTCGATTCGGCCCGGTTGGCCAGGGGCCATCAACCGTGGGGCTTTGGCTTCGGGAGGCGGGCCATCTCGACGAGCCGGATGGTGTTGCCGGCCGCGTAGGCGAGCAATTTGGCGTCGGGGGAGAAGGCGACGCCCCGCACGCAGCCGCCCGAGGTCTTAAACGACGAGAGCAGGGAATTCGTGCTCGTATCCCAGATCGTCAGGCGGCCGGGCGCCTGGGGGTGCCAGCCGCCGCCGCAGGCCAGCAGCCTTCCGTCGGGCGAATAGGCGACGCGCCGGACCGAATCGTCGTGCCCCAACAGAACCTCCTCGGTCGGAAGCTTCGTGCTCAGCACCGACTGCACGCGGAGCAGCTCGGTGTCGCAAAGCGTCACGCGGTCGTCTTCGGTCGTTACGGCCAGCATCTTCCCGTCGGCGGTAAAAACGACCGATCGGGTCTCGCCCAAGTCACCGCTTACCAAAAGCAGGCTGCCCGTCTCCGGGTCCCAAAGCCGGACGATTCTTCCCGCGCAACAGGCCAGGCGCTTCCCGTCGGGCGAGAAAGTGACGGCGCCGACGCCCTGCCGCGAGTCGTTCACGGAGAGCACGTGCCGCATCCTTCCACTGGGCACGCTCCAAAGGCGGACCGTGTTGTCGGCCCCGGCCGAGGCGAGGATTCGGCCGCGGGGAGAGAACTCCACCCAGTTGACGTGGTCCTCGTGCCCTTCGAGGATCATGGCGGCGGCCGGCTCGTCGTCAGGGGGGACAGATCCCCACGGGAGGTCCAGCACGCTATAGCGGGGTCTTGGCTGCACGAGGAGCAACGAGCTCGACGCACCGCGGGAGGAAGGAAACGTTTCGGATGCCCCCCCCCTGGGTTGTCCCTCCAAGTCCACCAGGACCCTCGTGATTCGCCTTGCCTGGATGCGAATCTCTTGCCGTTTGCGGGGGTAGCCCTGCCGCTCGACCGTCAGCGTGTGCAGGCCCGCGGTGACCCGGAAATGGCCGTCCGAGTTCCCCAGGACCCGGTCGTCCAGCTCGATCCTGGCCCCGGGGGGTCTTGTCTCGACGAACAACCAGGTGGATCGGGCACGGGACGTCTCCACCTTCGGGTCGGCCGCGGCGACCTGAACAAGGCCGACGGCGAACACGAGAGTCGCCAGTCTCCACGTCCTGCTCATGGCCGCGGCCTCCTCTGAGGGGAGGATTCCGGAAAGGGCTGCCGGATGAGATTCGCGCTCCTGCGGTCGAAATCTGTCACGGCCGGTTCAAGAATTGGTCCCGCTCGACTAAAATAGGATTCTACCATGAGCGGCGAAACCCGGCCAACCCTTTTGGAACGTTTGCGCGAAGGCGCCGACGCCCTGGCCTGGGACGAGTTCTTCCAGCGATACTGGCGATTGATCTACGCCTGGGCCCGGCGGCAGGGTTGTTCAGACCATACGGCCGAGGAGATCGTCCAGGACGTGGTGCTGGCCGTGTTCGAGAAACGCGACGTCTACCGTTACGACCCAAACCGCGGCCGTTTCCGCGATTGGCTGGGGAGGTTGGTGCGGAACAAGGTGGTCGATCACCGGCGCCGGCCCTCGGGGCGGATCCGAGGCCGGGGCGGATCGGACGCCGGCTTCGCCGAGCCGGAGGCCGACGGCGCCCCGCCCGACGCCGCCTGGGAAGCCGCCTCGGAAGAGGCCCTGCTGGCGGTCATCCTCGACGCGGTTCGGCGAGACATGAACCCACGCACCTATCAGGCCTTCGAGCTTTTCACGTTGCACGAAGTGCCGGCCGCCAAAGTAGCCCAGGCCACCGGCCTCACCCCGAACGCCGTTTACCAGGCCCGCAAAAACGTGTTCCGGCGGCTGCGGGAGTTGGGCGCCCCGTACCGCGAAGACGGCCAGCTCGACCGCCGCATCAAGGAAGCGCTTCAGTCGCGCCCCGACTCGGCCATCGAGCGGTCCCTGACCGACCAAATTGCCAAGACCTTGAGATCCCGGTAGCACCTTGTGACACTTGAATCTGTGGGTGGCACTGGCTGCTTGTCAGCCAGTGCGTTCCGCTGAGGGCCGTCCAAGGCGGACACTGGCTGGCAAGCAGCCAGTGCCACCCTACCGCCAAGAACGAAGTTGAAGGACCAGTAGGGGCTCGTTGAGACAGGCGAGTTAGACCAACACCGTGAGCAGCTCCGCCACAGACTCCGCGCAGCGCGACGGGCAACTCTCGGCCGGCGAGACGACCAGCCCCGAGGTGCCCGACTTCGCCCTGATCCGGCCGATCGGCCGCGGCGGGTTCGGCCAAGTGTGGCTGGCCACCAACCGAGCCACCGGCCGGCTCCGCGCCGTGAAGCTGATCCCGCTTGAGCACCCCGGGGCGACCGATCCGGCCGGGCGCGAAATCACCTCGATCACGCGACTGGAAGCGACCATCCGGACCGAGCACCCGCATCTCTTGAACATCCACCACGTGGGCAAGACGGCCGAGTTTCTCTTCTACGTGATGGAGCCGGCCGACGACGCTTCCGGCTCCTCGGCCTCGACCGATCCCGATTACCGCCCCGCCACCCTCCGCAGCCGCATGGAAAGCGGCCCGCTCGATCCCGAACAGTGCCTCCTCTACGCGCGGCAGCTTTTGGCGGGGCTGGCGTCGCTACACGCGGCAGGCATGGTCCATCGCGACGTAAAACCCGAGAACTGCCTCTTCGTCCAGGACGAGCTGAAGCTGGCCGATTTCGGCCTCCTGACCGAGTCCGACCCGCACATGTCGCGCGTCGGCACCCACAAGTACATGCCGCCCGACGGACGCATGGACACCCGCGCCGACGTCTATGCCGCGGGCCTCGTGATCTACGAAATGCTCGCCGGCCTCTCGGCCGATCGCTTTCCCCGTCTGGGCGATCGGGCGCGGGAGGTGATCGAGAACCCGATCCTCAACAGCCTCAACCGGCTCGTGCTCCGCGCCTGCCAGCCCGATCCAGAGGCCCGATTCTCCGACGCCGGCCAAATGCTCGCCGAGCTGACAACGCCCGAGCCCTACGATTCCGCCCGCCGGGCAAGACGCCGGCGCCAAATCGCCGCCTTCGCCGCGTGCGGCATCGTGGCCGCCGTGCTGGCGCTGATCCCATTCGGGCTGAACCGTCTCCCGTTGGGCGGCCCTCGACGCGTCGACGTCAATTTCATCACCGAGCCCTACAACGCCACGATCCACCTGAACGGCGCCCTGCTCACCCAATCCGACGGCGCCCCCTACCTCACGCCCTGCACGGTCGAAGACCTGCCGGCGAAGGTCTACGACACGGTCTTCAAGCGCCCCAACTTCCCGGACCTCCCGGCAGGCGAAATCGACTTCGCCACAACCGGCGAAGTCCTCGCCCGCTGGTACGGGGAACCGTAGCGCGAGGGTGAGGATGGGTCGGCCCCTCGCCCCTCTCGCTCACCGTCCTGACTCGGTGAGCAACGGATCCAGCCGAGGCGCGAGTTGAGGCGGCAGGTGGTCGAGCATGTCGCGTGTGACCAGGCCCACGTCGATCATGTCGCGGAGGTGAACACGGTCCTGGTCGCGATTGGACAGAAGCTTCATCAACACCAGGCCGGCCAGGGAAACGACCGGAACTTGGCCCTCCAG
>JBDRTC010000913.1:0-7890 GCA_043824335.1 Planctomycetota bacterium
CGACCTGGGCGTGGAAGAGGAAAACATCTCCTTCGACGACTTCGGCGTCTGAGGAAATGATGAATGCGGAATGATGAATGATGAATGATGAATGGATCTCGCAAAACGCGCGATCGCGCCTCTCTTCATTCATCCTTCATCCTTCATCCTTCATCCTTCTAACGCTTCTCCTGCCCGCTCTCGGTGGCGCCTGCCGCCCCTCACCCCTCACCCCTCACCCCTCACCCCTCGTCACGTTCTCCGGCCCGACCATGGGCACGTGGTTCACGGTCAAGGTGGTCCAGTTGCCCGACTCCGTCGACACCGAAACGCTCAAGCGGGAAATCGACGCCGAGCTGGCCCGGATCGACGCCCTCATGTCGACCTACCGCCCGGATTCAGAGCTTTCCCGGCTGAACCGGTTCGATCAGTCGGGCTGGTTCGCCGTCTCGCCCGAGACGGCGGCGGTGATCGACGAGGCCGTCAAGGTCGGGCGTCTTACCGGCGGGGCCTTCGACGTCACCGTGGCGCCGCTGGTGAACCTCTGGAATTTCGGACCCGAGAAGCGAACCGCCAATCATGTCCCCTCGCCCGCGGAGATCGAAGAGGCCAAGGCACGGATCGGGTTCGAGAACATCGAGGTTCGCTTAACGCCGCCGGGGGTCCGCAAGAAGCGGGGAGACTTGTCGATCGATCTTTCCGGCATCGCCAAGGGGTTCGCCGTCGATCAGGTGGCCGACCACCTGGAGCGCCGCGGCATCCGGAACTACATGGTCGACGTGGGCGGCGAGGTGAAGGCGCGCGGCCGCAACCCGAGCGGCAAGCCGTGGCAGATTGCCATCGAGTCGCCCGTCACGGACACAAGAGAGATCCACAAGGTCCTCGGCCTGGACGGCCTGGCCGTGGCCACCTCGGGCGATTATCGGAACTACTTTGAGCAAGAGGGGGTCCGCTACTGCCACATTCTCGATCCCCGGTCGGGCCGGCCGATCGCGCACAAGCTGGCTTCCGTTTCCGTGCTGGGCCCCTCCTGCACCCGGGCCGACGCCTGGGCCACGGCACTGATGGTCTTGGGGCCCGAAGAGGGATATAATCTTGCCGTGGAAGAGGAGCTGGCGGCGCTGCTGCTCGTCAAGACCGATTCCAGCTTTGTTGAGAAAGCCACGCCCCGGTTTGAGGAGGTGCTGCAAAGGTAGCTTCGCGACCGGAAAACGGATCCTTTTGCGTTGGCAGGAAGAGGGTAATTCTTCGGCGGTTTACGAGTGTTTCCGGGAAGTGGCACCAGGGCGGTTCTTTGGGACGGGTGATCCTTTCTTCTGTTTAGCTGCCGCCGGAACGGCGGCATGCGGCTGAAAGGATCGTCGGGCACAAAGCCGCCGTGCCGGCGGCAGCTAAACGGGGAAGCTACTCCTCACAGGACCCTTACAAAATAGATTTAACCGTGGAAGTGTTTCTCGCAAGTGTCGTGGTGTTCCTGCTCGCCGTTCTGGGAATGTCGGTGGGGACACTCTTTGGCCGTCGCACGTTCAAAGGCGCTTGCCGAGGTCCGTGCGGGGAGTGCGACCATGCCGTGCCCCACGAGTGCCGATACCCTGAAGGATCAAAACCGCCCGGAGGAGACGCCGGATGACCGAGAACCGTCCTCCTCCGCACAGCCCGAGCGGCTTGCGGGTCGGCCTGGTGGTGATCGGGCGCAAGCGGCCCGGCTTCGACGTCGATTGGGCCGGGCAGATGGAGTCGTCCGCCCGGACTGCGGCCGTCGAGATGGGGTTGGAGCCGTTCCGCCCACAGAGTCACGCGGTCGACGACGCCTCCTTACGCCGTGCCCTCCATGAGGTTCAGCACGCCGGCTGCAACGCCCTGGTGGTCGTGCAACCGGCGATGGGCGACGGCCGGCTGGCGGCGCTACTGGCCCAGCTTTGGCACGATCCGGTGGTCTTCTGGGCCACGCCCGAGCGGCAGGAGGGCGGAAAGGTCAGCTCCTGCTCCCTGGTGGGAACACACGTGTTCGCCTCGCTCTTCCGCCAGCTCGGCCGACCGTTTGAGATCGCCTACGGGCACCCCGACGACGCGGAAACCCGCCGGCAGCTCTCGACCGCCGTGCGTCTGGCGGCGGCCGGAGCCGGGCTGCGGCGAGCCAGGGTCGGGCTCGTCGGGAGCCACGCCCCGGGCTTCGTCAACATGCACGTCGACCCCACGCAATTGAGCCGCCAGTTGGGCGTCGGGCTCGAACATTTCTCGTTGCCGCAATTCTTCGACCTCATCGAGGGCCAAGACGCCCGGGCGGTCGACGACGACGTCGCCCGAGTCGAGGCGATGGGTTTTCCCATGGAAGAAGGCCTTGGTCGCGACGACCTGGCAACGAGCAGCCGCTATTACCTTGCCATGCGGGCATTGTTGGAAGAGGAGAACCTCGATGCCTTGGCCGTCCGCTGCTGGCCGGAGCTGCCCGGCCGGTTTGGCGCGTGGCCGTATCTGGCCATGGCCCGCCTGGCCGACGAGGATCAGGTGGTGGCCCTGGAAGGCGACGTCGACGGGGCCGTCTCCTGCCTCATCGGCCGGCTCCTGGGGCTGGGGGTCGGCTACGTCACCGACTGGCTGGAGCACGACGAGCGCACGATCACGCTCTGGCACCCGGGGCACGCCCCGCTCGGCATCTGTACGCCCGGCTCGGCCCGGCTGGGGCGACACTTCAACAACCAGCTCCCCCTGGTCGTCAACGCGACCCTCGCAGCCGATCAACCCATCACCCTGTTTCGCCTCTGGCGATGTGACGGCACCTATCGCATGACCGCCTTCAACGCCCGCACGGCGCCGGCCCGCCGCGAGCTACTGGGCGCTCACGGTCTTGCCGTCGTGGACGACCGCAGTGTGCCAGAGTTGTTCGAGTCCCTCTGCCACGAGGGGATGCCGCATCACGTGATCGTCTTTGCCGGCGACCAAACGGACGTGCTCAAGCGTCTTGCCCGCCAGTTCCACATCCGCTGGATCTCACTCCCGATAGGGTGCGTGAAACGCACCATAGGATCAGAGGTAGGCTAGGCTTCAGCCTACCGCGGCGTAGCCGCAACCAATGCAGCGACAAGGCTTTGCGTTGCGGGTCGCAAGAACTTTGAGGACGTTTCCTCAATGATGAGAGATAATGGCATATCGCATTGGTCGCCGACGCTCACCGCAAGCGTGGTAGCGCCGTTCGTTATGCTGAAGCATAACCTACTGGTGGGGTTTCGCACCCTTCTTTGGCTTCGCCGGCTTCTTGCACTCCGGCCAGACGCCGGCTTTGCGGGCGGCTTGGATGCGCCCGCCTTCGTAGCGGGCCCACTCCCAGGCGGGCCAGACGGGGCTCTCGTCGCGAACCTCGTGGTAGAGCTTTTGGAGTTGGGCCGACATCGCCACCAGACGCTCCGGCTCCCGCTGGGCCAGGTCGGTCGTCTCGCCGATGTCTTCCCGAAGGTTGTAGAGCTCAAACGTGGCCGGCTCGGCCCGCTTGATGCTCGCTTGGATTTCGGGCGTGATGTCGGCCCCCGGTTTCACGTCGGGCTCGGTAAGACTCGCCAGGATCTTCCAGTCGCCCACTCGCATGGCCACCTTGGGTTTCGTGGGGGCGAAGTTGAACTGCCAATAGAGCGGCGTCTTTCGCGGGATGGGGTTGCCCCCAAGGATGGGCAGGAAGCTGGCCCCGTCGATGGCCCGATCGTCGGGCACGGCGATGCCCGCGATCTCGCACAGCGTGGGCAGCAGGTCGACACCCGAGACCGGCTCATCGCACACCGTGCCCGGCTTCGCGTGGCCCGGCCAGCGGAGGATCCCCGGCACGCGGATGCCGCCTTCGTACACGTGCCCCTTCTTCTCCCGCAACGGGCCGGGCGAGCCGTGCGGGTGCCAACTGGTGATCGCCGGGCCGTTGTCGCTGGTGAACATCACCAGGGTGTCGTCGCGCAGGCCGAGTTCGTCGACCGCGGCCATCAACCGGCCGAAGGCGTCGTCCGCCTGCGTGACGTTGCCGTGGTGGGTCGAGAGGCTCGGGTCGTCCGAGGGATACATGTCGGAAAAGCGTTTGTCCGTGGCGATCGGCTCGTGCGGCTCGTGAAAACAGACAAAGAGGAAGAACGGCTTCTGGCGGTCCCTGCCCTCGCGGAGCCACTGGGTCGCCTCCTCGACGACCAGCGGGGCAGAAAAACCTTCCAGCGGCCCGACCGGCTTGCCGTTGCGCACGAAATTGTCGGGATTGTGATGGCACGGCAAGGCGTTGTTTTGGGTGGAGAACCAGTGGTCGAAGCCGTGGTCCGAGGGCTGCGGCTGTCCCGGCAGGTTGAACTGGCCGTTCAGGTGCCACTTGCCGACGTGGCACGTTGCGTACCCGTCTTGCCTCAAGAGCGTTGCCACGGTGATCTCCGTGCGTCTGACGTGCATGGGCGAAAACATGGGGATCCAGTTGTGGATGCCCACGCGGTAGGGCGTCCGGCCGGTCATCAGCCCGGTTCGCGCCGGCGAGCAGTTGGCCGCGGCTGCGTAACAGTTGGTCAGGCGAATGCCTTCGTCGGCGAGGCGGTCGAGGTTGGGCGTTTTGATCCGCGGATGGCCGTAGCAGCCCAGGTCGCCGTAGCCGAGGTCGTCGGCCAGCACGACGAGGAAGTTCGGCTTGCGGCCCGGCTCCCCGGCGCTGGATCCGGCGGCCCAAGGCGTTGTGCCCAGCGACGTCAGCAGCACGGCTGCCAACACGAGCGTAACGCTTGACAGGCGCGACTTGCTCAAATTCATGGCTTCCTCTCGATTCTGTGGTGTGGAGAGTTCCCTATCCCGTGTGGTGTGTTTGCCACGATTCTACTCCGTCCGGGTGGCCATCCTCAAGCTCCTCGAACGACGTGTTGTTCCGCAAGGCAACGTGTCCGTTGGGGGGCTGGCTTGACCAACCATGCCCGTCCAGTATTATCGTTGGTCATTGACGACAATCGTTTGGGAGGTTTCCAAGGCGCCCCCCGTCCAACGGGCCACCAAGCGGCCCCCGGCGCGGCTTGGGCCCGGCTTTGCTGCAAGCGGGCCGCCCGTCAGGCCATCGAACGCCAACGGCCGCAAAGGACAGAAACATGGAGGAGAGACCGTCATGAAGCTGTTCCTCGACACGGCCCTGATCGACCAGATCAGGGAGGCTTACAGCTGGGGGATCGTCGACGGCGTGACGACGAATCCCACGCACGTCTCCAAGACGGGCCGCCCTGCCCGGGAGGTGTACGAAGAAATCTGCCGCGCGGTCGACGGGCCGGTGAGCCTTGAGGCGGTGGGGCTGGAGGCCGGGCGAATCGTGGCCGAGGGGCGCGAGCTGGCCAAGATCGCCGACAACGCGGTGATCAAGGTGCCGATCACTTGCGAAGGGCTCAAGGCCGTCAAGCAGCTTTCGGCCGAGGGGATCAAGACGAACGTGACGGTCCTCTTCACCCCGCTTCAGGCCCTGCTGGCCGCCAAGTGCGGCGCCACCTACGTGAGCCCCTTCGTGGGCCGGCTCGACGCGGTGAGTCACGTGGGCATGGACGTAGTCCGCCAGATCAAGACGATCTACCGCAACTACGACTTCCCCACACAGATCATTGTGGCCGCGGTCCGCCACCCGCTGCACGTGCTGGAAGCGGCCCTGGCCGGGGCCGACGTCTCGACCATGTTCTTCGACGTGATGAAGCAGCTCTACGATCATCCGCTCACGGACATCGCCATCGACCTGTTCCTCAAAGACTGGGAAAAGGTGCCGCGCCAGGAGAGCCCGTCATGACGATCGAAGTTCCGGACTACTTGAGCATCACGGCCGCCGATCTCGGCCGGAACACGCCGGTCAAGGTCCGCGTGGTGGGCGACATGGACGACGTCGCCAAGGACATCGCCCGGGTGATGCTGGAAACCGTCGAAGCGGCGCGGCGGGAAGGTCGCGGCGCAACCTTGATCGTACCCGTCGGACCGGTCGATCAGTTTCCCGTGCTGGCGGAGCTGATCAACGAGTTCCGAACCGACTGGCGCGACGTGGTGCTGATCAACATGGACGAGTACCTCACCGACGACGACCAGTGGGTCGACGTCGACCATCCCCTGGGTTTCCGCGGCTTCATGAACCGGAAGTTCTACGACCTGATCGACCCGGAGCTGGCGCCGGTTGCGGAGAACCGCGTGTGCCCCGATCCGCAAGACCCGGAAGCGGTCGGCCGGCTGATCGCCGAGCGCGGCGGCGTGGACGTCTGCTTCGGCGGAATCGGGATCAACGGCCACGTGGCGTTCAACGAGCCGCCCGAGCCGGGCGAGTCGATGCCGGCCGACGAGTTTGCCGCGCTCCCCACCCGGGTGCTCAGCCTGAGCCGCGAAACCCGCGCGATCAATTCGGTGACCGTGGGCGGCGAGATCTCCGTCGTTCCCCACCGGGCGATCACGGTGGGGATGAAGGAGATCCTGGCCTCGCGCAAGTGCCGGTTCTACTGCAACCGTCCCTGGCAGCGGGCGGTGGTCCGCCGCGTGCTGCACGGCCCGTTGACCGCGGCCTGCCCGGCGTCGCTCCTAAGAACCCATCCCGACACAGAGATCACCGTCGCCGAGTACGTGGCCGAGCCGCCGGATATCAGGTTGCGATAGTGGAGACTTTACGAAGGGGTGAACCATGTGTGATGAGGAAAAAGGGGAAAGGGGGAAAACGGGAAGGAAGGAGTTGGATGATCTGATTTATCGGGTGATTGGCTGTATGATCGAGGTTCACAAGGAGTTGGGGCCGGGGTTTCTTGAAAACGTCTATCGTCGGGCGGTGGGGATCGAGTTCAGGCATCAAAGTATAGGGTTCGCGTCAGAGAAGGAAATCTCGCTGGAATATCGGGCTGAAAAGATTGGCATTCATCGATTGGATTTGTTTGTGGAACGGGAGCTGGTGGTCGAATTGAAAACCGTGGAGGCTCTGGTTAAGAAGCACTATGCCCAGGTCCGCTCCTATCTGAAGGCCGTCGGGAAACCGGTTGGGCTTCTGGTCAATTTCGCCAACTACCAGTTAGACGCCAGAAGAGTGGAACTCCACCCCTAACCCTCTCCCTTTCCTTCCCCTTTTTCCCCTTTCCCCTTTTCCCTCATTACACACTGGCGAAACGATGCGATTGGACTTCTCCCACGAGCGCGTGCTGGCCGTGGTCGCCCATCCGGACGATGCGGATTACCTCTCGGCCGGCACGTTGGCCCGGGCGAAGGACGACGGCGCCGAGATCGGCATCTGCGTGCTCTCGAAGGGTGACAAGGGCCAGCCCGACCCGCCGATCGCCAACCTCGGGACGGTGCGCAAACGCGAGATGGCCGCGGCGGCCAAGCTCCTGGGAGCCCGGCTGCTCTGGGCCGGTTTCAGCGACGGCCAGTTCGCCGATACGCCCGTGGAGCGGAAGAATCTCATCGAGCTGTACCGCCGCTTCAAGCCCACGCTCGTTCTGGCCCACGCAGCGGAAGACTATCACGCCGACCATCGGGCCGCATCGTCGCTGGCCGAAGCCGCCTCGTGGTTTTGCACCTCGGCCGGGCACAAGACCCAGTCGGCCGTGATGAAGACCCAGCCGGCCCTCTGGTGGATGGACACGGTGAACATGTCGGGCTTCCGGCCGGAGTTTTACATCGACGTGAGCGATTACGTGGAAGTCAAGCGCCGCATGCTGGCCTGTCACAAGAGCCAGCTTCGGCGGGGCACGGGCGGCGATTTCTCGCCCTTGGAAGAGCAAATGCTTCAGCAGTTGAAAGCCCGCGGCGCGCAGGCCGAGGTGGCCGCCGCCGAGGCGTTTCGGGCACATCACGCCTGGAAACGCCTGCGGGCCTGGTAAGAACGTTTTCGTTTGAAAGGAAGTTTGAATGAGTCTGCGAGCCTTGATCATCAATGCCGACGACAACGTGGCCAACCTCATCGGCCCGGGC
>JBDRTC010000914.1:0-4312 GCA_043824335.1 Planctomycetota bacterium
CGTGGGCATCGACCAGATGATCCGCGAGTGCTGGGTGGAGGAGGAGAAGGCCTTCCGCTACTCGGCCTGCTCGATCTCGCCGCTCACGCCCGCCCTGTTGCCGCTTTCGGCCGAAGCGATGGCTTACGAGATCCAGCAGACCGGCGACCAGGAGCACCTGCGCGTGCTGCGGGAGGGCCTGCGCAGCTCGCTGGAAAAGGTACCGCCGAGTGCCGCCGGCAGTGTTCTGGGGATCATGACTCACTTCACGCCGTTCGCCCTCGACGTGCTCGACGAGCGCTGATCGGTTGCCGGGAGAAGGCCGCGGTGCAACTGCTGCCCCCACGGCACAATTCGTTGAGGGCTTTCGTCAACAGGACTCCAACGATGAGACGGAGTATCAGAACCATGGACCATCTACACGCAACTGTCTCTCCGAGCCTGAATGCCCTGAAACTTGGCCTCGGTATTTTCATTTTGGCGGTCCTTCCCGGAAGCGGTGCGGCGGCCGAGGCCCTGCCGTCGAATCCGGTGATCTCGCTCGACGGCCAGTGGCTGCTGGCGACCGATCCGGAAAACGTGGGACGCGAGCGGGGATGGCCCACGCAACCCGTGACCGAAGCAACGCCCGCCAAAGTGCCCTGGATCATTCAGGACGCCTTCCCCGGCTACCACGGCGTGGCTTGGTATTGGCGGGATTTCGTCGCGCCGGCACCCTCGAGCGCCGGGGAACGTTACTTGCTGCGATTCTGGGCCGTCGATTACCTGGCCGACGTTTGGCTCAACGGCGTTCACGTGGGCGGGCATGAAGGCGGAGAGACCCCGTTTGTGCTCGACGTGACGGAGGCCGTTCGGCCCCAGCGGCAGAACCGGCTGGCCGTGCGCGTGCTCAACCCAACAAACGAACCGATCGACGGGATCGTCTTGGGCGAGACCCCGCGACGGTGCAAGGTCATCCCTTATTCCGCCGGCGCCGGGTTCAACCACGGCGGGATCGTCGATTCCGTCGAGCTGCTCTTCGTGCCGCCCGTCCGCGTGGACGACCTGTTCGCCCGGCCGGATCCCCAAACCGGCAAGATCCGCGTCGAGGTGAACGTACACAACGCCGAAGGCGCGGCCGCAAGCGGCCGGTTGGACCTGAGCGTTGCGCCGGCCGCAAGCGGAACGACACGGGACGTGGTCGGCCTCGAGCGGGAATTCCCCCCCGGCGACACGCGCATCGAGGCGGAATTGCAGGTCGACGACCCACACCTGTGGGACCTCAACGATCCCTACTTGTATCGCGTCACCGCGCGCGTGCAGTCTGGGGGGAACCATTCGTTCCACGAGCGGTCGACCCGCTGCGGCTTCCGGGATTTTCGCTTCGCCGGCGGGTATTTTCGGCTCAACGGCCGTCGCATCTATCTGCGCTCTACGCACACCTGCAATCACTACCCGATCGGCCTTCAGTTCCCGCACGATCCCGATCTCTTGCGCCGCGACCTGTTGAACCTGAAGGTGATGGGCTTCAACGCCGTGCGATTCATTTGGGGCGGGGCCGCCCGGGCGCAGCTCGATTTGTGCGACGAGATCGGACTCTTGGTCTATCAGGAGTCGTTCGCCTCCTCGCCGATCGCCGACTGTCCGAAGATGGGCGAACGCTTCGACCGCTCGGTAGCGGAATTGATCCGCCGCGACCGAAACCACCCGAGCGTCGTCATCTGGGGCCTTCTGAACGAGGCGCGCGACGGCCCGGCCTTCCGACACGCGGTGGCGATGCTCCCGCGGATTCGCGAGTTGGACGACTCTCGCCTGGTGCTGCTGAACAGCGGGCGTTGGGACCAGGCCGCCGGCGGCCCGGGGATCGCCAGCGTTGCCGGGCTCGACATCTGGCCGCGCGTCGCGCCCGGGGAGCCCTGGGTCGCCAAGAACCGAACCGACCACGTGATCGAGGCCCTGGGCATCACCTGGCCGGCCGGTGCGCTGGCCTTTCATCCCGGCCCCGAGGGCGAGTACAGCGCGGTCCGCTGGACCGCCCCGGCCGAAGGCGAGGTGCAAATCTCGGCGACGTTCACCGGCATCGCCGAGCGGGCGACGACCGACGTCCACGTGCTCCACAACGGCCGGGCCCTGTTCGACGACTACGTCAATCTCAACGATCGCGGCAACATCGCGGGTTTCACCCAGGCGGTCTCGCTCCAGGCGGGCGACACGATCGATTGCGTCGTGGGCTTCGGCAACGGGAGCTACGGGGCCGACACTACGGCCCTGGCCGTCACCATCAAGGCCGCCGACGGAACGATCCACGACGCCACCGGCGAGTTTTCGACGCAAGGCAATCCCGCCGGCGTATGGAGCTACGGGCAACTTCGCCCGGGAGCGAAACCCGACGCCGCCACGTTCGCACGGTACGGCGAGAAGGAAAGCGGCGTCGAACAGCCGGCGTCGAGCATCGGCAGTCTCTCGAATCCCGGGTCGGTCGAGTGGGAAGACCTTGTCGACGACCGGCACTTCTATCCGCGCGTTCCCCACACGGCCGACATACTCCACGCCCTGCGGACCCTCGAAGCGGGCAGCAAGCCGGTGTTCCTCTCGGAGTACGGCATCGGTAGTGCCGTCGACCTGTGGCGGGCAACCCGCCATTACGAGCAGCTCGGTGCCCAGCGGCTCGAAGACGCCCGGTTCTTCCGCGAAAAGCTCGACCGGTTCCTGGCCGACTACCAGCAGTGGCAACTCGCCGACACGTTCGACCGGCCGGAAGACTTCTTCGCGGCCAGCCTGCGAAAGATGGCTTCCCAACGCTTGCTCGGGCTCAACGCGATTCGCTCGAACCCCAACATCGTCGGACACAGCCTGACCGGAGCGATCGACCACGTGATGTGCGGCGAAGGGCTGACGACCCACTTCCGCGAGCTCAAGCCCGGCACGATCGACGCGATGTTCGACGCCTGGGCCCCGTTGCGATTCTGCCTCTTCGCCGAGCCGTGCCACGTCTATCGAGGATCGAGCGTCCGCCTGGAGGCCGTGCTGGCCAACGAGGACGCGCTCGCGCCGGGCGACTATCCCGTGCGGCTCCTCCTGATCGGTCCGGACGGCACGCGGAAGCTGGACCGAACAGTCACCGTCACCATCCCCGAGGACGACGAGGCACACGAGCGCCCTTTGGCCACGAAGTGCTTCGAGGAAGACGTGATCGTCGACGGCCCGACGGGCAAGTACCGCCTGGTGGCTGCGTTCGAGGAGGGTGCGGCGGCGGCCGGCGGCGAAGTCGAGTTCCACGTGACCGACCCGGCCCAAATGCCGCCGGTCGAGGCCGACGTTGTGCTCTGGGGTGAAGATCCCGGGCTTGCCCAGTGGCTCACCAAGCAGGGCATCCGCTGGCGGCGGTTCTCCCCGGAGCCCTCCAAGGCGCGTGAGGTGATCCTGGCGGCGGGAAAGCCCGCGGGTGCGATCGAGGCGGAAGCCTTCGGGGACTTGGCGCGTCGAATCGCGCAGGGCTCCTCTGTTGTCTTCCTTGTGCCGGAAGTTCTCGCCAAGGGCGACCAACCGCTCGGATGGCTGCCGCTTCCCAAGAAGGGCACGCTCACCAGAATCCACGGCTGGCTCTACCTCAAAGACGAATGGGCCAAACGCCATCCGGTTTTCGACGGGCTCCAGGCCGGCGGACTGATGGACTACACGTTCTACCGGGAGATCATCCCCGACGCCGTTTTCTCAGGCCAGGACCCGCCCGCCGAAGCCGTGGCCGGGGCGATCAAAGCCTCGCAGGATTACTCCTCGGGCCTCATGGTCGCCCTCTACGATCTGGGAGCGGGGCGCATCTTTCTGAACACCCTGCGAATTCGCGAGAACCTCGGACGACACCCAGCCGCCGACCGGCTGCTGGTCAACATGCTGCGGTACGCCGCCAAGGATCTTAAGGAGCCGGTGATCGAACCCTGAACCCGGGGCTGCTGGTAGCCAGTGCCACCCAACTGCCAAAAGCTGATGTCACGAGGTACTACGCCATGAGATAGAGAAACTTCTCTTCCGCCTGCTTGCGCTTCGCGGAATCCTCAACGAAGCGGACGAGCGTGAAGAACCCGTAGAGAGTCTTGATGCGGTGCGTGAGCCGGGCGGAGTCTCGCTTCAGCGTTCCGGTTGTCCAGTACTCGGCGGTCCTCGGATCGTGCCCAGCCCGCTCGACGGCCCCCAGTTCCTCTTCCACGTCGGGCAAGGACCTCCACAGACAGACGTGGTAATGGTGGGCGTGAGCGAGCCCGCAAAGCCCCTTGTACAGGTACTTGAAGTCGACCATGGAGTCTCTCCGCATGGTTGGCGAGGGCCGATTTCCCGTGAGAGATTATACGGCATG
>JBDRTC010000915.1:0-12064 GCA_043824335.1 Planctomycetota bacterium
GGCGACCCCGCGGTTCCGGTGATAATGTTATCATAGGCTTTTGCAGCACCCATACACGCGCACGCGATCACAAGCGTGTGGGTACCCTGCGCGAGTTGTCGTAGCGGCTTGCAGTCGCCGCAGTCGGCCGCGAACACGATACTTCCCTGATCCGTGTCAAAGCGGTAGGCCAGGGACTCCAGCCACGGCTCGACGTGATGGACGGGCAGAATATCGGCCTTGCGTTTCCAGCCAGCGGCTTCGGCTAATCTTCCCTGCTCGGTGAGCAACTCCGTCATTTCACAGGCGACATCCCACGACCTCCAGGCCAGCAATGGGAGGCCGTCTGCCAACTCGTGGGCCTTCAGCAGCCACTGCTCGGCCTCGTCGAGACCACCACGGGGCTCATCTGCCTCGGCGTGCTTCGGCGGCCGGCTTCCCTCCGGTGATCCGCGGTCCTCCTGCATGTTTCGGCCGTCCTCGGCCAAGCCGTTTCTCGCAACGCCGGCGGCCTGCTGCTCGCTGAGCGAAAACTGCTTGCGCACGGCCCAGTCTGAGGAAGATGCTCCCTTGTCCCGCGAGGCGGCGTCGATCCGCCGGATCGCGGCCTGAACCCGCGTGATCCCTTCGTCAGTCACCTCCCGGTCGGCGGCATAGAGATAGTACTCCTGCACCGAGACGTTGCAGAGGTACTCCGGCTTGCGATCGAAGCCGTACACCCGCTGGTCGTCGAAAACCAGCAGCCTTCCGCAGGGAGCGAAGTGGCCGGGCTGGAGCCAGCCGCCGTAATTGCTGTTGACCTGTCGGCCGAAGATCCAATAGGAGCGGAAGAACCAGGAATCGTCGAGGAACCCGGAGCGGGAGAAGAGATGGTCTCCCACCTCGTCGAGCGCATCGTCCGGCGCCTCGCCGCGACGGCCGCGGAGAAGCTTGATCGGGGCGACGTTCCGGCGGTTTCCTTCCAGATCGAACGCCTGTGCTCGCATGTAGATCGAGCGGCCGTCCGAGGAGAGGATATCGGGCAGCGCCACGGGCATGTCCTGGCCCTGGACGTGTATCTGAAGGTTGTTGCCCGTCTCGGGATCGCGGTCGTCGATGACCGTCTCGGAGAGCTTGCGCCCGGTCGCGGCGTCCAGACGCAGCAGGCGCAGGCCGCCGTCGAGAAAGGCAGACCGTCCGGCCACGCAATACACGCTGCCCTCCTGGACCAGCACGCTGCCGGAAACGGGCCACACGGACTCCAACTGGTCGTAGGCCGTCAGCCGGCGTTCCAGCGGGGCGGCCCGGAAACGCCAGGCCAGGACGCCGTCGCCCGCGCGGAGCGCGTACACCCAACCATCGGCCGAGCCGAACAGGACGCGGCCTTGGTGGACCGTGGGCGGCGAGTCGATCCGCCCGCCTGACGTGAAACTCCAGGCCGGCTCGCCGGTGGCCGCGTCGAGGGCATGTATGGTGTGGGTGTCGATCGCTGCGACGTATACCCTCCCTGCGGAAACCACCACGCTGCTGAGCTTCCCGCCCACGTCGACTTGCCATTGCCGCTTCAACTCCGTCGGCACGGAGCACGCCGTTGCGCCGTTGCGGGCGGCGTCGTGGCGGTAGGTTGGCCAGTCGGAAAGGGTTGAGAGTTGAGGGTTGAGGGTTGAGAGTTGGTCATAGGCCGGGCCGCGCTCCAGGCGTCCTTCGTCCGACAGGTCTGCAGGCAGCCGTCGGCCGGGCGAGTCGGCGGCCAGGGCATTGAGCCCGAACAGCTTGGACTCCAGGAAACACCCGCAGGAGTGTGGCGGTGCGTAGGTCAGCCCGTTGGCCGGCATGAAGCCGTAAAGGCAGCCGCCGCGGACCCAGTGGTTGACGTCCCAGTGCTCGGCCTCAAGATCGATGAACTCGATCCCGGTCCGCGAGGCGATGAAGTACTTGTCGGTCGCCCGGCTCCGGTAGCAGCGGTGGTGGAACCAGTCGATCTGGATGTCGGGTGGAAACTCCTTCTTGACCTCACCCGTCCGCAGATCGCGGCCGGTGAACATGCCCGAATCGCCGCCGCCGGCGACGGCCCCGCTCCAGACCAGGCCACCGATGACGAGCGTGTCGTCGGGCGACGCGTGACCACCGCGGTGGTGCGGGGCGGTCCACAGAGTCCGACCTTCGTCGGCCGAAAAGGCCGTCATCGAGCGGCTCTCCACCGAGAGCAGGACCACGTCTTGCTGCACGACCAGCGTGGGTCCGTAGCCCGTGGGAAACGGCGATTTGTGGGCGACCGGTTCGGAACTCCACAGCGGCTCTCCGCTGGCGCGGTCCAGGGCGGTTACCTTTTCGCCGTCGTAGAAGTAAACACGCTGGCCGTCCACGCCGAGCGTCAGGGGGGCGACTCGGCCCTCCCGCTTCCACGCGGCCTCGCCGGTCTCAGCGTCGATGGCCATCAACCAGCGGTTTTCTTCGTCCCAAGCCCACTCGCTGTTAGCTCGGCGGGTGTTGGCCCAGACATACGTGTGCTGCGGTCGGTACTCCTTCCACTTGTTCGGCACCTGGGCAACCAGGGCGAACAGAGTGCCGTCGCAGGCCAGCACCTCGTCGGTGTGCTCGGTCCCGGCGTAGGTGAGGATGGTCTCGCCCGTGGCCGCGTCGAGCGATTCGAGCGGGGCATCGATTCCCAGTGTGACATAGACCCGGTCGCCCACGGCCACCAATCGTCGGGGCAGTTGGTTCGGACCGCTCTTCAGCGGCCAGAGATGCGTGTTCCACTCGTCGATGGGCCGCTTCCAGAGCAGGGTGCCGCTGAAGGCGTTCCGCGCAACAAGCGTCCACTGGGCAGGGAGAAGGATCGCCTCGCGAGGGCCTTCGTCGATGATGTAGAACACCCGGCCGCCGGCCGAGACCATCGCGCTGAGGCTGGCCATGTGGTCGTGGTGCCGCGACCAGTCGGGATCGCAGATCCACTGCAAGTGACGGGGCGGGCCAACCAGGGCGTCGTGCGAGACGGCGTTGTTGCGCGAGTCGTAAAGATAATGTGTCCACTCATCGATTTCGGCGGGGCGGGGCTTCACCGTCTTCGTCCACTCCGCTGCCCGCCTCACGTATGCCACGCCCTGCGGCGCCAGGACCCGCATCATCTCGGCCTGCGGCACGAGGTCTGCGTCCTCCACCACGAGAAGGTTCACCAGGTTGTCGACGTATGGCAGTTTGGACCCGGTCAAGCGGTCGATAGTGACTTTGCCGTAGCGGCCTAGCGACTGGACGTGACGGCGTGCGGCTTCGACTTGGTCGGCGTCAACGTCCAGCCCCTGCACGAAGTAGGCATCGCCCGCCGCCAACTCGGCGGTCAGTCGGCCGTCGCCACAGCCGAGATGCACGACGAGGCCGCCTTGGATGCCAGTGGCGTCAAGGATTTCCCGGGCTTGCCCGGGATCAGCGGCCAGCCCGCTGGAAGTTGAAACAAGGACCTGAGCAAGGAACCCCAGCACATAAGTGCGAACTGCACGTGGTCTTTCCGCCATGGTAATGTTCTCCTCGAAGAGAGAGTTCTCTCGTTCCCGGACGGATCGATTTGGCCGCTCGCTGTTGAACCAGTTCCCGAAGCGATGCGTCCATTACGAAGGAATCTGGTTATCCAGAAGAGTGCGGGCCTTCGCCTGCAACCGAATATCTCCGCGCGAATTGCGTTGGACATGCAGCGCGAGGAACGAACCCAACAGCGCCAACAAACCACTCACACGTTGCACGCCACTCGTACTCGAAAGGCTGCATAACCCCCAGTAATGATGCTACAGTCTCGTTATTTGGGATGTTTCGGAAAAGGCATGACTTGATGACACAGAACCCCCAATACGGGCTGTGTGGCTGGACACAGACCGCGAGAAGGCATAAAATGACGCTCAGAATGGACGAGGTGTCGCAAGCCGAAGCTAAGTCCTGCCCCGCACGAAAAGCCCACCGCACCCCCCCGATAGTGCTAGAACGCCGAATCCCGATACGACAGATTCTCCCGCGGCCAGACAAAAAAAACCGCCTAGGTTGTTGCAATTGAACCGGCGGCATGTCAATGTCAAGGTAATGGTGAACGTCGATATGGGTTCCCGCCTACTGCCAACAGAAGCTCTCCATAGAAGCCCTCCCAATTCCGGACGGAACTGAGAAGAGACGACAACGGCAAAGGGTCTCCCCGGCGTGCTGAAAGCTCCTTCCGATATTCCAGCCAGTTTGAGGTGATTTGCGATGAGAACAAAGGTGATTTCACTATTCGTGTTCATCCTCATGATTTCGGGTGTCGTTTCGGCTCGTGGCGGGGACGAGCAGGCGTTGGCCAAGGTAAGAGGAGAACTGAAAACGGCCAACGCGGACTATGAGGCGGCCGAGAAAATGGCCAAGGACGCCGAAACGGCCGCCGCCGCGGCAAAAGCCGCCGCTGCACAGGCCGCTACTGCGCAGACCAACGCTGGAACGGCTGCCGCGGCGAAACGGCAGCAGGCTGCCGACGCCAAGAAGAAGATCGATGATCTGGTCGCCAACCAGCAGAAGCCGGCCGAAGCCAACTTGGCCACCGCTGTCAAGGCCGCGACCGACGCCGCCAACGCCAAGGCCGCCACGGACAAGGCCTTGGCCGAAGCCGTCGCCGCCGTGGCCCCAGCGCAGCAGGCCTACGACGCAGCCGAGAAGGCGGCCCAGGAAGCCGAGGCACAGGCGAAGGCGATCACGGAGAATCCCAACAAGTTCGAGGAGGAGAAGCAGCAGGCCGCGGCCGAAGCTGCCGCCAAGAGCAAGGCGTCCGGCGAGGCCAAGGCCGCTTTGACCCAGGCACAGCAAAACGAGCAGCAAGCGCAGGGTCTGCTCAACACGGCCGTCGCCAAGCTGACGGAAACTGAGGCGCCGAAGAAGGCGGCCGACGAGGCGTTGGCCAGCGTCAAGACCCAGGTTGCCGCTGCCACCGGCGCTTCTGAGGCAGCTGAGAAGGCGGCCCAGGAGGCGGAAGCCAAGGCCAAGGGGGTTTCCGAGGACGCCGCCAAGAGCGCGGACGAGAAGAAGCTGGCCGCCGACGAAGCCGCCGCCAAACGCAAGGCGGCCGACGAGGCAAAGGCCGCCTTGACCCAGGCACAGCAGAACGAGCAGCAAGCGCAGACTGCGGCCAACACCGCCGCCGCGAACCTGGCGGAAGCCGGGACGCAGAAAAAGGCGGCCGACGAGGCCTTGGCCGGCGCCAAGACCCAGGTTGCCGCGGCGGCGGGCGCTTCTGAGGCAGCCGAGAAGGCGGCCCAGGCGTCGGAGGCCAAGGCCAAGGAGCTTGCCGCTCATGCGGGCAGGCCCGAGGAGGAAAAGCAGCAGGCCGTGGCCGAGGCTGCCGCCAAGCGCAAGGCGGCCGACGAGGCCAAGACCGCCTTGGCCCAGGCACAGCAAAACGAGCAGCAAGCGCAGACTGCGGCTAGCACCGCCGCCGCGAAGCTGACCGAAGCCGAGACGCAGAAGAAAGCGGCCGACGTGGCGTTGGCGAACGTCAAGCCCCAGGTGGCCGCGGCCACGGGCGTTTACCAGGCAGCCGAGCAAGCGGCCCAGGTGGCCGGCAAGTCCGGAGCGGAAAAGATAAAGGTCGCCGAAGCCGCCGCCAAGCGGAAGGCGGCCACCGACGCCAACGCCGCCTTGACCCAGGCACAACAGAAGGTCGTCCAAGCGCAGGCTCAAGTCACCGCGGCCGCCGGGAAGCTGGCCGCAGCCGAGGCACAGAAGAAAGCAGCCGATGAGGTTTTGACGAACGTCAAGAACCAAGTCGTCGCTGCCACGGGCGTCTACCAGGCGGCCGATAAAGCAGCCATGGAGGCGGAAACCGCGGTCGCTACGGCGAAGACCCAAGCGGACAACGCCCTGGCAGCGCAGGCGGCTGCCGAAAAGGGCGCCGCCGACAAGCGCGCCCTGGCCAACCTGGCCAAGGCCAAGCGCGACAAGCTGGCCGCCGCCGATCCGGAGGCCGTTGCCAACCAGGCTTACCAGGCGGCCGAGGAGGCAGCCAAGGCGGCGGAAGCTGCGGTCGGCCCCATACAGGACACCATGAAAAAGGCCGACGTGGCATACGCCGAAGCGACGAAAGTGGCCAACGCGGCGCGACAGAAGGCCACTGATGCGAAGAATTTGGCGGGCGAGCCGGGCGTACAAGCGTTGGCGCAGGCCGAGGCCAGCTTACCCGCTGCCATCAAGGCCCTGACCGACGCGACCAACGCCAAGCCCCCCCTGGACAAGGCGTTGGCCGACGCCAAGGCCGCCGCGCTCCCACTGCAGCAAGCTTACGATCCGGCCGAGAAGGTGGCTAAGGAGGCTGAGGCCGTGGCGAAGGTCGCCTCCGACGCGGCCAACAAGCTCGATACGGAAGCCAAGAGGGCCACGGCCCAAGCGGTCGCCAAGCGCAGAGCGGCTGACACTGCCAAGGCCGCCCTGGCCAAGGCACAGCAAGGCGAGCAGAAATTGCAGAACCAGGCCAACGAGGCGCCTAAGCAGATGGCCGAAGCCGAGATGCAGAAGAAGGCAGCCGATGAAGCTTTGGCCAACGCCAAGAACCAGGTCGCCGCTGCCACGACTGTTCACCAGGCAGCCGAGCAGGCTGCGTTGGCTGCGGAGGCCAACGCCAAGGTGGCTTCCGAGGCGGAGAAGCAGCAGGCCGCAGCCGACGCCGCCGCCAAGCGCATAGCGGCCGACGCGGCCAAGGCCGCCCTGGCTCAAGCGCAGCAGGGCGAGCAAGCGGCACAGGCTCCGGCCACGGCGGCTGAAAAGATGCTGAACCGGGCGACGGCGCAGAAGAAAGTGGCCGAAGCTGGCTTGGTGAGCATCAAGAAGCAGGTAGCCGCCGCCACCACGGCTTTGGCGGCAGCCGAGAAGGCGGCTCAGGATTTCGAAAAGGCTGCGGAGGAGAACAATCAGGCGGCAGCACAAGCCGCTGCCAATCGCAAAGCGGCGGCGGATGCCGCGGCCGCACTGGCCCAAGCACAGCAAGCCGAGCAGGCGGCACAGGCCCAGGCCGACGCCGCCGCAAAAGCGCTGACCGATGCGACGGCGGAGAAGCTGACCGAAGCGCAGGCGCAGAAGACATCGGCCGATGAGGGCCTGGCCAACGCTCAGAATCAGGTGGCCACCGCCACGGCCGCGCACCAGGCGGCCCAGGAAGCTGCCAAGGAACTCATCCAACTCGATGCGGCAAGACAGCAGACCGCCGCGGAAGCTGCCGCCAAGCGCAAAGTGGCCAATGAGGCCAAGGCAGCTCTGGACCCAAAGGCGAAGACGCTGGAGCAAGCGGCGGTTCAGGCCAACGCCGCCGCGCAGACTTTGGTCAGGGCCGAAGCGCGGAATAAGTCGGTCGAAGAGGCCCTGGCCAACCTCAAGACGCGGATCGCCGCGGCCAAAGAGACACACGTGGCGGACGAGGAAGCAGCTAAGGCGGCGGAAGCCGTGGCCGCTCCGTTGAAGGGGGAAGCAGAAGGAACGCGGGCGGCGTATGTGGCTGCCAGGAAGATCGCCGACGACAAGCGCGACCTGGGCGAGCAGGCCAAGGCCGCGCTATACCGGCTGGTCGCCGCCAGGCAGGTGGCAGACCTTATGGAGAGTTCTGATCCGCCGAAGCCGGCGAACGGGATTGATGAGATTATTTTTGCGAAGTTGAAGTCGTTGGGTATCCAGCCGGTCCTCTGCTCCGACGCGGTGTTTGTTCGCCGCGCCTATTTGGACTTGACCGGCAAGCTGCCCACCGGGGAAGAGGCCAAAGCGTTCATCCAAGATCCGGACCAGAACAAACGCGTCGCCCTGATCGACCGTCTGCTTGACCGGTCCGCGCATGTCGATTACTGGGCGATGAAATGGAGTGATATCCTGAGAGTCAAGGCGGAGTTCCCCGTCAAGGTTTGGCCCAACGCGGCGCAGGCCTATCACCGCTGGGTGTGGGAATCGATCGCCCAGAATAAGCCGTACGACCAGTTCGCCCGGGAACTGCTCACCTCCAGTGGGAGCAATTATCGCGTTGGCGCGGTCAACTTCTACCGCGCCATCCAGGACAAGACTACGGAGGGCATCGCCTCGTCCGTGGGATTGGCGTTGATGTGCACGCGGGTCCAGTTCTGGCCGGAAGACCGTCGGGCCGGCATGGCGGTGTTCTTCTCGCAGGTCGGCTACAAGCCCACCAGCGAGTGGAAAGAGGAGATCATCTTCTGGGATCCCCTCCACTCGACCGCCGTGCCCGGCAGCATCGCGCCGGGAATAACCGCCGTCGCCCAGTCGGTGACCGCCACCAACCAGATTCCGCAGGCGTTGGCCGAACCGCTGACCGAAAACGGGGGGCTGGCGGCCGTCTTTCCGGACGGCGCCCAGACGACGATTCCGCCGAACCGCGATCCCAGGGAGGTGTTTGCCGATTGGCTGATTCGGCCGGAGAATCCCTGGTTTACCAGAGCCATCGCCAACCGTACCTGGGCGTGGGCGATGGGACGCGGCATTATCCACGAGCCGGACGACATTCGGGAGGACAACCCGCCCAGCAACCCCGAACTCTTGGCCTACTTGGAGAAAGAGTTGGTCTCAAGCGGCTACGATGTGAAGCATCTGAAGCGGCTGATCTTCACCTCGACCGCGTACCAGTTCTCTTCGATACCGAGGTTCCAAGGGCCGGAAGCGAGTGCCAACTTCGCCAGCTACCAGTTGCGGCGAATGGAGGCCGAGGTGTTGATCGATGCGCTGAACGAAATCACCGGCAGTTCGGACCTTTACACCAGCGCTGTTCCGGAGCCGTTCACCTATATTCCCAACAGTATGTCTGCGGTGGCGCTGGCCGACGGCAGCATCAGCAGTTCCTTCCTGACGTTGTTCGGACGTTCCTCGCGGTCCACGGGGATGGAAACCGAGCGCGTCAGCGAGCTTGCCTCGCCCCAGTGGCTGCACATGTTGAATTCGGCCACAATACAGGCCAAGCTTCAGGCTGGCCCGAAGCTCGCGGCGATGCTCGCATCAGGCGGTGAAGCGAAGGCAATAGCCGAGAATCTTTACCTGACAGTCCTTTCGCGGTTTCCGACGGATGCCGACGTACAGGCCGCGGAGGAATACACCAAAACCGGAGTGACGACAGGGCGCGACGTCTGGGTCGATCTCGCCTGGGCGTTAATCAATAGCCCCGAGTTTCTTCTGCGGCATTGATTGTTACCGAAGCGGTGGGACATGACGCGAAACGGTCGGTTTCCTGGCACAACAATCAAAGGGAAAGTAGGAAAAGGAGTGATGTCATGAGTACAAACCACAATCGAGACAACCAAGAGCATGTGTCCCGGCGCGAGGCCATGCGACGCGGCGTTTCGGGCGCGGCGGGTATGATCGCGGCCGGCGGATTGGGCTCCCGCGTCTTTGCGGCCGAGGCCGAGAAGACGCCCGAGCAGAAAGCCGCCGAAGAGAAGGCTGCCCGAGACGCGGCGGCCATAGCCAAGGCCAAGAAAGGCCAGACCAAGTCGGTCATCCAGATCTTCCTGTGGGGCGGCATGTCGCACAACGATGCCTGGGACCCCAAGCCGGGTACGGGCTACGAGTACTTGGGCGAGTTTGATAATAAATTCATCCCCACCAACGTGGATGGAATCCAACTCAGCTCGCTCTTCCCCCAACTGGCCAAGCAGGCCGACAAGTACTCCCTGATTCGCAGCATGACCCATGGCATCAACGGCCATGAGACGGCGGCCTACCTGATGCAAACCGGCCACAAGCCGGGCGGGCGGCTGGCCTACCCCAGTGTGGGCGCCCTATTCGCCTTCTTCAAGAAGGATGAGTACAAAGGGCTGCTTCCACCCTACATCGTGATGCTCCAGGCAGCAGGGCGGTTTTCCGAGGAGGGTTTCCTGGGCCCCGGGTACAAACCTTTCGCCACGGGCGGCGATCCCAACGCGGCCCGCTTCGAGGTGCAGGGAATCGTCAACCAGGGAATCAACGACGCGCGGCAAAAGGCCCGCCGTGAATTGGTCGATAAGATCAATCTCATGGGTTACGGCCTTGCGGACGCCCCGGAGATGGCTGCCGTCGAGGAGAACAAGCAGAAAGCCTACGGGCTGATCTTGGGCAAGGGGAAGGAAGTATTCAATCTCGAAAACGAACCTACGGTACTCAGGGATCGCTACGGCCGGCACACGTTCGGGCAGGAATGCCTGGCGGCGCGGCGGATGGTCGAGGCGGGTGTGCCCTACGTCACCATCAGCTTCCCCGGTGGCTGGGACACGCACTCAAACCACTTCGCGACCATGAGGGCACAGTGTCCCCAGTTGGACCAAGGGGTGGCTGCGCTGCTTGCGGATCTGAGCGAGAAGGGCTTGCTGGATAGCACCCTGGTTTGGTGTACCGGCGAGTTCGGTAGAACCCCCAAGGTCTCCTGGGAGCCGCCTTGGAACGGGGGACGCCATCACTTTGGGCCTGTCTTCACCGTGCTGGTCGCGGGGGGCGGATTCAAGGGCGGCCACGTCGTCGGCTCGTCCGATGAAAAAGGTGAAAAGGTCGCGGAAAGGCCCGTCTATCCGACCGACCTGCTGGGCAGCTTCTATCTGTTGGCCGGCATCGACGCCACCGCCAAGCTGCCCCATCCCTTGGGGTTCGATGCCCGCGTCTTGGACACCGAAAACGAAGGCATGCAGTCGGCCGGGCTTTTGGAAGAGATCATGTAACCATCGGTGGTATGTGGCGGCCGATAGCGCGCGGGCGGCCGCCAGACCGTGTCCCCCGCGCCCGACGGTAGCATTCGCATGTGTTTGCGCGGATGCTGAAATGGCAGAAGCTGGAGGAGTTCAATGAGTAGATTCAATAGGCTTTCGGTCTTGGTGCTGGCTATACTTGTGGCCTCAGCATCCCCGGTCTGGGCGCAGTACATCGGTTACGTCTATCCCGCCGGCGGCCAGCAGGGCGCCACCTTCCCGATTAGGTTGGGTGGACAAGCGTTCCGCGATGCTTCTGATGTGGTTGTGACCGGGGAAGGGGTCTCCGTTCGGGTGGTCGATTACTACAGGGTCTGGAACAATCAGGAGATGGGGCTGCTCAGACAGCAACTGAACGAGTTGCAGAAGAAGGAATCGACGGTGGGCGACGTGATGGCCGCCAAGATGGCCTGGTTCGAGTTTCCCGCGCCCATCGGCCCGGAAAAAGAGCCGGCCGCAACGGCCGCAACGGACGGTCCCGCACCGTCCGAGAAAGAAGTGGCAAAGAAGAACCTGATCGACCGGATCCAAAGGTTGTTTGCGGAAGACGAGCGCACCGCGGCCGTTCCTGCCCACATGGAGCTCGTCTTTGCCGAGGTCACGGTGGCCCCCGATGCAAAACCCGGCCGGCGAGAGATCAGGGTGATCACCAAACGGGGTATCTCCAACGCGAGGCCCTTTTACGTGGGCCAGGTGCCCGAAGTCGCCCGCAAGGCGATGAAGACCGTTCAGAAACCAGTGCTCGGCAAGGAGTATCTGACCCAGAGCAGGAGGCCGCCGGCAGAAGAGGAAATGAGCGTCACCGTGCCGTGTACGACGAACGGCCAGATCGCCGCGGGCGACGTGAACCGATACCGTTTTCCGGCGAGCAAGGGGCAGCGTCTGGTCATCTCCGCCAAAGCTCAGCAGTTGATCCCCTACGTCGCCGACGGTGTTCCCGGTTGGTTTCAAGCCGTGCTGAGGCTCCACGACTCGGGCGGCAAGGAGTTGGCGTACAACGACGATTTCCGTTTCCACCCGGACCCGGTCCTCTATTTTGAGGTCCCCGAGGACGGCGAGTACGTGCTCACTATCAACGAGGCGCTGTTTCGCGGCCGCGAGAGTTTTGTCTATCGAATCACCATCGGCGAGCTGCCGTTCGTGACCAGCATATTCCCCTTGGGTGGCCGTGTGGGCGAGCCGGTCACGATCGAGATGGACGGCTGGAATCTGGAAAACGCCACGCTGGTGCCGCCCCCCAAAGACGCAAAACCGGGGCACCATCTGATTGCCGCCACCAACGGGAATCTCGTCTCCAACTACGTGCCGTTCGCCCTCGACACGCTGCCCGAGTGCCTGGACAACGATTCCAACGACGAGCCGTCCAAAGCGCAGAAGGTGAGTCTTCCAATCATCGTCAACGGGCG
>JBDRTC010000916.1:0-2879 GCA_043824335.1 Planctomycetota bacterium
GCACACACACACTCTGGATCACTCGCCGCGGCTTCGAGCCGATCGAAGAACGCTTCCAGGCCATCGTGGGCGAGGACCACACGATCCGCCCGGAGTGGCGTGAGCCCCCAGGGTTGGTCGAGCGGGTTGAAAAACAGCCCCCGTCGGCATCTCCAACTCCACCTCCAACTCCACCTCCAAACGCCTCGGAAGTGGCCGAGTCGCCTCCGCCCAGCGACTCTGAGCCTGAGCCGATGGAGCCGGAGACTCCGGCACTCGACCCGGAAGCCCAGAAGCGTCTGGCAGCCGAAGCACGCTACGCCGCGGCGATAAAGCCCGTCGACGCCCTAATCGCGGCGAGGGATTTCAACGGCGCTTCCGCGGCTTTGTCCAAGCTCCAATTCGAGGAACAAGACCTCGCCGCCCGCCTGGTTGCCTGGCGCGACGGCGTCGCGTGCCTTGTCGACCTCAAGGCCCACATCCTCGCCAAGATCAACACCGCCGACCCGCCGCTCAAGAAAAGCGACCTCAAGATCCGCGGCGTCGGCGGCGACATCGTCAAAGCCGACGACTCCGGCATCACGGCCAAGCTGAGCCGAGGCAAAATCGAGTCGCTTCCCTGGTCAGACGTGGGTCCCCAGGCAATCGAGAAGCTGATCGGACTGGTAAGCACGCCCGACAATTCCGACGACCGCCTCGCCGCGGGCGTGCTGGTCCTGGCATCCAAGGACCCGACCTCGGCGGAGAAGCTGTTCGAAGAAGCGCGCTCGCTCGGAGCGGAGGTCGGTCCCTATTTGGCCCCGCTGGCCGCCGCGGCCTTTGCCCAGGCACGGCGACGGATCGACGAAAAGAAGTTCCCCGAGGCCGACGAGCTGCTGGCGAACCTCGAAGCGAAGTACGCCGGCACAGCTTGGTTCACGTCTAATCGGGCCGCGTTTGAAGCCGTCCGGGCGGAGGTCCGAGCCGGTATCCACGAAACCGAGGCGGAGAAGCTCTACGCCGAGGCGGTTGAACTGTTCAACAAGGAGCAGCTTTTCGACGTCAAGCCACTGCTCGAGAAGCTCAAGAGCAACTACGCCCAAAGCCGCCCCGTCACCGACGCCGCTCGCAACCCGTCCTTCGCCGAACTCGAACAATCCACGGCCAGTCTCGGCCGCTTCATTACCGTCCGCCAAGACGGCGAGGGCGATTTCACCAGCATCCAAGCCGCCATCGACGCCGCGCCGCCCAACAGCCTGATCGAAATCCAGGACAACGGGCCATACTACGAAAAACTCGTCGTGCCTACAGAAAAGAGCGGTCTCACATTGCGCGGACGACATGATTGTTGGCCCTTAATCCGGTCAGGCGGGCCGCTTGGAACGGTGGAAAACCTCGTGCTGATCCACGCAACCGGTACCACGTTGGAACGCCTCCTTATTGTGCACTCGGACATCGGCGGCGATGGTCAGTTTAGCCTTTTTGTAGCCGCATCCTGTCGCTTGCGTTTTCTGCTGTGGGCAGGAGGGGCCTCCTCATTCAACGGCATAGGACCGAACTGTGAAATCGAGAATTGCTGTGCGGTTGGGCCACCGGTTGAAGGCCGAGTGCATGCACCGGTCGTTATCAGAAACAGTATTTGGGTAGCACAGAAACTATTTATCAAGGGCACCGGAGAAGCCCGCCTCGAGAATGTCGTGGCTCCTGCGATGCGACATACCCCGAGAATCTATATGCAATTCTGTGCCATTCCGGGCCAACTTGAGTCCGACTCCGGTGACTTCGTCGTTCGCGATTCAATCCTCGGGTCCGTGGTCTCCCGCGGTCTGGCCGGCACCATTGAGCATTGCGACGTGGTCTCTGGTAAGTTCGTGGAAAACGCGAAACCGGGCAGCAATTGCCTTCGCGGTTCGCCAGGGTTTGTCGACCCGGGAAATCTAGACTATCGATTGGCGCCGACAAGCGTTTGCCATGGCAAGGCCTCCGACGGCGGCGACATCGGCTGCCGGTACACGCCGGAGATGATCCAGATGTGCGAGAAGGCCCTGGAGCTTCGGGCGAAGGGGATCATCAAGTTTTGAGGCGCTGGTATCCACCGGGTCTGACATCACACCCACGAACTCGCCGAGAAGGAAGAACGAGAAGGCTTCCCCGAACCCACCGACGAACTCTACAGCCGGGTCGGGACGGGAGGTGGCCTGACGCCGCAAGGGGCACTCGATGCCATCCGGGCGATGAATCGGAAGCGAGACGTGCTTGTGAAGGTCGAGGTGCTCCTGGAGAGCGGCCAGGCGGAGTTGGTCGAGGGGATTGTCGGGCTGCTGTACAAGGAGGTTACGTCTAACCGAAAGTGATGGTGCTTCGGTATCCCGATCGACGCTCCGTTGCAGCCCCGCTGGCCTCGGGGTAGAATCCCCGGTGTCCCTTACTCGCACAGGCCAACGATTTTCTGGGCCGTACAGGGCGGATGCACTGTGCGTGGTTCCGTTTTCAGTTGAGGCGAAGAAAGGACCATGGAACCGATGTACGCCTTTTTCTCGCCTGGGCCGATGGAGATAATCCTGGCGGGCCTGTTCCTTGTTCTTTTCGCGCTCTGGTGGGTCGGCCACAACGCCAGAAAACGGGATCGTATTTTCCGGAGAACGCAGGCCACGCTGGCAAAAGTGAGCGTGGCTCGCCCCGATACGCCCGACAAGAAAAGGGATAATCCCGCTCCCGGCTGGTTTCTCCCCGCCGGTATCATCGCGTTGATCCTGGGAGTCTTGGGCTTCTTTGCAAGCGCCGCCGTTGGCGGCGGTGGTGGACATGGGGGAGGCTCCACTGCCACGGCGGTTCGTCGTTGTCGGGCTGGAAGAGGCGGTCCCCGACGGCGCGGAGCACATCGACAGCGTGTTCCTCCAGGTAGAGCCTGAGTCGCTCTT
>JBDRTC010000917.1:0-4428 GCA_043824335.1 Planctomycetota bacterium
CAAGAGCGGATGGTGCCGCTCTTGGCCCCCGGCGAGCACTTCTTGACCACCGGCAACATGAACGGGGGGCTAACGACCCTGGAGGAAAAATCCCTGGGCTGCATCTGTAAGACCGGCTCCGCCCAAATCACCGGGGTCGTCGAGTACGGCGAAAGACCCCAACAAAGGGGCCTCACCCTGGTCGACGGAACCGGGTTCGACGTCCCCTCGATGACCGGCATGGTGGCCGCGGGCGCGCAGATCGTCGCGTTCACCACGGGCAAGGGGAGCCCGGTCGGCTATCCGATCTGCCCGGTCATCAAGATCACGGGAAACCCCCACACGTACGAAAAGCTCCAAGAGATTTTTGACGTCGACGCCTCCACCATCACTTTGGGCAAGCAAGACATCGGCCAGGTGGCCGACGAAATCGTCAAGCAAGTCCTGGCCGTCGCCGGCGGTAAAGAGACCAAAGCCGAAGCGTTCGGCTTCCGCGACTTCTCCATCGCCACGGTCGCGGGAGCCCACGCGGGCGTGTGACCGTTCAGGCAAGGTTGTCGAGAATAGTGGGTGCGGCCGCGCCTAAGGTTCAGTCTGCCGGCCCGTGCTTGCGGCCTTGCCACGTGTCACGGCGGACCAGTTCTCCCTCAATCGCCGCGCGCACGGCCGATTTGTCGAGGCACCAAGTGGGGGCCACGAGATATTCAGTCGGGGCGTCGGCGCTGAGGCGGTCGATGACGCACTGGGGCGGGAGCTCTTCGAGGAAGTCGGCCGCGTAGCCGGCGTACTGGTCGCGATCGGGAAGCTCAAGCTCTCCGGCGGCGAGCAACCCGGCCAGCGGGGTGTCTCGGGCTACGTAGAGGTTGTGAAGCTTGACCGACTCGATCCGCAGGCGGGCCAGTTCCCGGGCGGTGGAGAGCATGTCGTCACGAGTTTCGCCCGGCAGCCCCAGGATCACGTGGGCGCCGAGACGCAACTTGCGGCGGCGGCTCCGCTCGACGGCGTCGAGAAACGCGTCGTAGCCGTGACGCCCGTGACGCCGGCCCAGCCAGTCCAGCGAACGGTCGTGGATCGTCTGAAGGCCGTACTCCACGGAGAGCCACGTCTGCCGGGAGAACTCCGCCAGCAGGTCCAATACGTCGTCCGGCACGCAGTCGGGCCGCGTGCCAACGACCAGACCGACCACGTTGGGATGCTCAATCGCCTCTTCCCACAGCTCTCGCAGCCGCCCGACGGACGCGTGCGTGTTGGTTCCCGGCTGGAAATAGGCCAGGAAACGATCGACCGCCCGAGGTCCTCGAAGCCGACGGATGCCTTCGTTGATCTGCTCGGTGATCGAGGCGACGTCCATCCGCCGGCTGGGGCTGAAGCTCCGGACGTTGCAGAAGATACATCCGGCGGTTCCCAGCGTGCCGTCGACGTTGGGGCATCCCAGCCGGCCGTCGACGCTCACCTTCCACACCCGATGCCCGAACCTCCGGCGCAGAGAATGGCTCAGACTATGATAGCGCAACCCGGCCGCGAGCCACGGGGGAGCCGACGAGGAATCTCCAGCTTTGCTTGACGGCAATTCCCGGACCGCCTACATTGAGAAGTGTTGGTCTTCACCGGATTCCCGGCAGAGTCTAGTCTTAACGTAGGTGATCAACGGCCCAGCTACAAGAGAACCGGTCTGATGTATGGAGAATTGCTTCCTCAAGGGGGCGGCGACCCGATTCCCCTGTTCAAGCGGTCGTTGCTGGTTGGGCGGCGGGAGAGCTGCGACATCGTGTTGCGGTTCCCCAACGTTTCGGCACACCACTGCCGGCTGAGCTTAAACGGCGGCTATTGGTACGTGCAGGACCTGGAGAGCCGCAACGGGACCAAAGTGAACGGGACTCGGGTCGTGGAAAAGCGGCTCGATCCGGGTGACGTGTTGTCGGTCGCCAAGTGCAATTACGACGTGAAGTATACTCCGGCTGAGCTTGGAGCCGTGGGGCCCCCGCCAGAGGATACACCGGATCAAGATCTTCTCGGCAAGTCGCTCTTGGAGCGAGCCGGGCTTGAAAAAGAGGAACTGCCCGAGACAAGAGACGAACCCCTCTCCGGCTGAGGGGCCCGTGGCGAACCGTATGGCAAAAAAGAAGAAAATCCGCGCCGACTTCCGCAAGAACCGTGAGAGCCGAACCCGGCAGACCAACTTGACGCGGGAATTCGAGCAGCACGGGTTTGAGGAAGAAGACCCGCTGCAAGGGGAGCGCATCAGCGGCAAGGGGAGATTGACGCGTCGGCGCACGGTGACCGGGACCGAGGTTGATACGGGCGGCGAGCCGGGCTTCGAGGTCCAACTGGAGGTCGACCAAGCCGTTTGCCGCCGCGGACGCGTGCTCAGCGCGCACGGACTCTCCAACACGGTTCAAGCCGAAGACGGCCAGATCTACAGTTGCGCCACCCGACGTCTGCTGAAAACCCTCAGCACCGACCAACGCCACGTGGTCGTTGCCGGCGATCGAGTGCTCTTCCGCCCGGTTTCGGAGAGCGACCTGAACGAAGGGATCATCGAGCGGGTGGAGCCGCGCCGGGGGAGTTTGTGCCGGACCAGCCGCGGGCGGCGACACGTGATCGTGACCAACATCGACCAAGTGCTGATCGTCACCAGCACGGCGGAACCGCGACTGAAGCCGAACCTGATCGACCGCTTCCTGGCCACGGCCGAGAAGAGCGGCGTCAGGCCGGTGATCTGCATCAACAAGGTCGACCTGGTCGAGCCCGCCTCGCTCGAACCGCTGGTGGGCGTTTATGCCCAGATGGGATACCATCTCCTGCTCTTGAGCGCGAAAACCGGGTTCGGCATCGCCCGCCTGCCCCGGCTTTTGAAGGACCGGGAAAGCGTGGTGGTGGGCCAGAGCGGCGTGGGGAAGTCGTCGTTGTTGAATGCGGTGGACGATTCCCTGCACCTTCGGGTGGAGCGGGTCAGCGCGAGCACGGAAAAGGGGCAGCACACGACGGCCGGCGCCCGGCTCCTCCCGCTTGAGTTTGGGGGCTACGTGGTCGACACGCCGGGTATCCGCCAGTTCCAGCTTTGGGACGTGATTCCCGAGGAAGTCGCCGGGCTCTACCGCGATTTGCGGCCGTACGTGAGCCTGTGCAAATTCCCCGACTGCACCCACACCCACGAGGCCGACTGCGCGATCAAGGACGCCGTGGCCGACGGCCGGTTGGATGAGCGGCGTTACGAAAGTTATTGCAGCCTCTTCTTCGGCGAAATGGATTGAAGTCCAGTTAGATGTAAGAGTACCTTTGGCAACCTCGGGAGGAACCCATTCACGTGAGCGAGATGAACCGCGTCGACAGTGTCGCCAGCGAGGCGGCAATCCTGGTTGCGGTCCTGTCGAGTGCCCGTCGTTTCCCCGGTCCCCCGCTTGAGGAGCTTGAGGGGCTTGCCGGTGCGGCCGGAACGCGAGTGGTCGGGCATCTCACGCAGCGTCGTGAGCGACCCGACACGGCGACCTACCTGGGGAAAGGCAAAGTCGACCAGTTGCGCTCCCTGGCCGAGTCGACCGACGCCGACGTGATTATCTTCGACAACGACCTCAGCCCGGCCCAAACCGGGAACCTCGAAAAGGCCACCGGTGTGAAGGTGCTCGACCGCAGCGAGTTGATTCTGGACATTTTTGCCAGCCGCGCACAGACGCACGAGGCCCGGCTGGCCGTCGAGCTGGCCCAACTGGAATACTCGATGCCCCGGCTCAAGCGGATGTGGACGCACCTCTCGCGTCAGAAGAAGGGCGTGGGGCTTCGCGGGCCCGGCGAAAAGCAGTTGGAGGTCGACCGCCGTCTGGTCGAGAAGCGGATCAGCGATCTTCGGGCCGAGATCAACGCGATCCACCACCGCAAGCAACGCGAGGTCGCTGCGCGGCGGGAGACGATGACCGTGTCGCTGGTCGGGTACACCAATGCCGGCAAGAGTACGCTTCTGAACACGTTGACCGGGGCCGACGTCTTCACCGAGGACGCCCTGTTCGCCACACTCGACACCCGAACGCGCCGCTGGCAGTTGCCCGGCTGGGGCCCGGTGCTCTTGAGCGACACGGTCGGCTTCATCCGCGATTTGCCCCACCACCTGATCGCCAGCTTCAAAGCCACCTTGGAGGAGGCCCGGCAGGCTGATTTGCTGTTGCACGTGGCCGACGCCGCCAATCCGGCCGTCGAGGATCAGATCGGCGCGGCCTACCGGGTGCTGGAGGAGATCGGGATCGAGGCCAAGGACACGCTGCTGGTGATCAACAAGATCGACGCGCTCGCCGACCGCGCCCGGCTCGACGGCCTCTTGAACCGGTATCCGAACGCCGTGCCCATCAGCGCCCGAGGTGGCTCGGGACTTGGGCAACTGGCCACCGCCGTCAGCGAGGCCTTGAGTCGCAGCTTCCTCGACGTCGACGTGGAGATGGGCGTGGGAAACGGCCGCCT
>JBDRTC010000918.1:0-4308 GCA_043824335.1 Planctomycetota bacterium
TCTTCCAGCTCCAGGGAGCATTCACGATGTCGATCCTCCGGTCCGGGCGAGGTGCAAAAGTGCGGTCAGTATCGTCCGTGCTCTTCCACAAGGTCTCGCATGATGTGAATGCGGTCTTCGTCGGCTCCCGGGGGGACCTGATCGCCGGCGCCGGCAATGAGCCGGGGACTCCGCTTGCGAAGTTCCAGCCACTCGATCACCTTGGCCTTGAAAAGGTCGACGGGCACGTTCGCAAGCCAGAGATCGGGGGAGACTCCACCGGAGAGGATGAAGTCGGGCCCCGCCTCGTCGCGGCACGCCTCCGGCGTGAGGTCGCCCACCGGCGTGGGCGTGATGGCGTCGCCGCAGTCGGCCCCCGTCTGGCGAATCATTCGGATCGCGCCTCGCAGGCGCCCGTCGATGTGTACGGCGACCCGCTTCCCGGCGGCGTGAAGCCGGCGGACCGCTTCGTCGTAGTACGACTTGGACCACTTTGCGAAGAACGCGGGCGGCTGGACGTCGCCTGAGAAGTTGTCGCCCATGATGACGACCTCCGCCGGCGACTGCGCCAAGAGGTCGACCAGTTCCAGGTTGTTCGCGTTGACCGCGTCGACGGCCTTCTGGAGCGCATCCGGGAAATCGACCGTGGCGTAGGCAACCCTCTCGATGCCCATCCAGTAATTGAGCAGATAGCCCATGGCGCTATAGCCGGCGGAGAGGTAGACGACGCCGAGCGCCCCGACTTCATCGACCCAGGCCTGGTAATTCTGCCATTTTGGGACGAACCGGCGGCGGCTCATCGCATTGGTGAACACGGCGAGGTCCTGCTCGGTCTTCACACCCCAACGGCTGATGCCCCAGCCGTACGTTGTCTCCTCCCAGACCCGGCGGCGCTGGATTTCGCCCAGGGAGGTCTTCAGGCGCCACACGATTTCGGGTGAACCGTTCTCCCGAACCTGCCTCTCGGTCTCGGCCGTTACGTCTTCCGGGAAGGCGACCGCGTAGAACGACGCCAGGTTGGGCATGTAAAACCCGCAGCCGAACCGTTTGTGGCAGTCGATCAGATCCCGCTCGGGCGTTTCGTACGCGACACTCAAGTCCCAAGGCAGACGGTTCCTGTGGTAGAACCAGTGGGAGAGGTCGAGCATGTACGGGACGATGTCCGGGACACGACCCGAGTAAACCGCCAGGATTCGCTCCCTCAGCGACGCGCCCACAGTCGGCTCGCCCTCCTCCGATGCCCGAAATCCGATGCAAAGCAAACCCCTCCGTCGGCGGAGCGGCTCCGAAGTGTCCGGTTACACGAACTTCGTGATGCCCGGCATGGCGACCGGGTAGTGGCCGTTTGCGTCGGGGAGGACCGGCGGCTCGTCGTCCCAGGTGTAGCCCGCCGGGGCCAAGACTTGCTGGGAATTCAACGCGTCGTCCCAGGTGATCGCCTGGCCGGTGTAGGTGACCATTCGCCCCAGGATGGCCAGCATCGTGCTCCTCGCCATGTAGAGGCCGTTGTTGATCGGCTCGCCGGAGCGGATCGACTGGAACAGGGCCTCGTGCTCCAGGTCGTACATGTTGCCCCCCTCGCCCTGAAACCGCCAGGCGTTTTCGCCGTCGATCTCGTGCTTGAGGATGTCGGCGTGGCCCTTGGTGCCGAGGAAGTGATCGGAGACGTCACGAAAGCAGCCGTTCTGCTGCCGGCAGTAGGAGTGAACCTTCACGTTGTTGGGGTACTCATAAACCACGGCGTGATGGTCGTAGATATCGCCGAACTTGGGATCAATGCGGGTTTGTCGTCCGCCGGTCCCCCAGGCACGAACGGGCGGTTCGTCGTGGAAGGCCCAAAGCGCCTTGTCCAGGCTGTGAACGTGCTGCTCGCAATTGAAGTCGCCGGAGAGCCAACTGAAGTAGTACCAGTTGCGCATCTGGTATCGCATCTCGGTGTCGTCGGGCAGGCGGCCCCGGTGCCAGAGCTCGCCGGTCAGATAGGTCTCCTGGATGGAGAGGATGTCGCCGATGGCGCCGTCGAGCACTCGCTGCATCGTTTCTTTAACGCCGTGGTGATATCGCCAGCAGAGGCCGGAAACCAGACTGAGGCCCTTGGTCTGGGCCTCCTGGGTGCTGGCCAGCACGGATCGCACGCCCGGGGCATCGACCGCACCCGGCTTTTCGCAGAAGATGTGCTTGCCCGCCTCGACGGCCGCCTTGAGATGGGCGGGACGGAAATGGGGCGGCTCCGTCAAAAGCACGACGTCGACGCCGCTTTCGATCACCTTCTGGTAGGCGTCGAAGCCGACGAAGCAGTGGTCCGCGTCCACCGCGGCCCGATCGCCGTACTTGGCCTTCAGGCTGTTCAGGCTGCCTTCGAGCCGGTCGCCGAAGGCGTCGCCCATGGCGGTCAGCTTCGTGTTCGGATCGGCGTTCAGTGCGTTTCCGGCGGCGCCGGTCCCGCGGCCGCCGCAGCCGATCAGGCCGACCTTCAACGTATTGTCTTCAGCGGCGTGGGCACTGCGGCTAATCGCCAGCCCGCTGGCCAGGGCCCCGCCCAGGGCGGCGGTCGAGGTCTTGAGGAAGTCACGGCGGGACGGTTGCACAGCGGCGGCTGAATTCTTCGACTTGGGCATGCTCGGCTCCTTCAAACGGATGGCGGGAAGGCTCGGCGCTATCAGCCCGGTGAAAAAGTAGTCCCTCCGTGATTTGGGTGCCACTGCTGGCTTGTCCAGCAGTGATTCTCGGGAGAACTTGCACAGCACTGCTGGGCAAGCCAGCAGTGGCACCCTTTTTCGCGGGCTGCTTGGGACCTCCGTTTCCACGCGGGCGTCTCCAAACTGGGGCAGGCCCCCATGATAACCGGCCGCCCGGGCGAGGACAAGTCAACGCTGCCGCGTCATGTACCGCACAAAATCGGCGTCGAGCTTCTCCAGATCGTCGCCGAACGCCTGCTTGAACTCGCCGAGCCGGGTCTCCGCATCGTCCCAGAAGAGGGGCCTTTTCTTGGAAAGCCGCCTCAGGTACGCCACGTACTTGTCGGGATACCGCCGGATGAGAAAATACGTCAGTGCCCAGGATTCGGCATACGCGTCGATGCCCTGCTTCGTAGCGCGGAGCCGCTCGTCGTCGCGGACGAGGCTCGCGAGCGAGTCGGGCGGACGCCGCCGGAGGTAATCGTGAAACTGCACCAGCCGCGGCCGGTTGATTCCGCCAATCGTCCGCCATCCCTTGGAACTCCTGAGATCGGGCGTTTCAAAATAGAGAGCGACCCCTTCGCTGAACCACAGGGGGCAGTCGCTGTATCGCGTGTGCAGCCCGCAATTGAAGGCGATCTGGTGGGTCGCCTCGTGAACGATCGTGGCCACCGTGCTCGCCGCGTCGGGCCGGAGGAGGAACTGCTTGATTCCGGCGGACGTGCTCCGCCCGGCGCCGTGCGGGCCGAGCGATTCGACGCCGGCCAGGTCGTACATCACCATCCGGTTCGTCGCAAAGCTGTAGTAGCCGATGATCGTCGCGGCCGCGTCGCCCACCTCCGCCCGGGAAAAATCGACGTAAGCCGCCTTGTCGCCGAACACGACGGCCACCAACGGAAACTCGGGCTCCGACAGCTCGAACCCTTTGTGGGTCCAGAAGGTCGTGAACCTCTTGTAGAGCTGCTCGAACAGCGAGCCGCACCACGCGGCGTAGGCCTGCGACGTGTCGTGGCAGATCACGTAGTGGGCGGTCGCGTGAACCTCGAACCCCGCGGGCAGCTCGCCGAGCAGCTTCTCGGCCAACGCGTCGGCCGAAAGCGGCTCGAACGGGGCCTCATCGCTCGTGTGCTCGACGAGTTCCTCCGGCTGCACCGTCCAGAGGACGCCGTCGCGGCTTTGGACCAGCAGCCCGCCGTCCTGGGCCGTCACCTGCACCCGCCCCTCGAGGCGGATCGTTTGCCCCTCGCGCTCGAGCGTCACGTGGTCCAGCCCCAACGCCGATCCCGACCAACCGGCGCACAAAACGAGCACGACCAACGCTTGAATCGTCCGCTTTTCGCTCGCCTGGATCATGCTTCGGATCAGGTCACTGTTTGGGGAAGACAGAAAGTAGGTTATGCTTTAGCATAACAGGGAGTAGCTTATGCTTCAGCATATCAGACGGCCGGACGATATGCTGAAGCATAACCTACAGGCTGACCGGCCGCTCTTCCATTATACACTTCATCTGCTGAAGACGCCGGCTTACTCGTGGCCCCAACCCCTCGCCAGCCAGACGGCCCCGGCTGCCACGGCGGCGAACATGGCGATCAGGGCCAGACAAATCCCCGCCACCTGGTCCTCCACCCCGTAGTGCAAGAGACCGAATATC
>JBDRTC010000919.1:0-2865 GCA_043824335.1 Planctomycetota bacterium
TGCTCCAGGGTCAGGCGCGTTCCCTCGATGTGCGTGGTGTGATGGGCTTCCAGGATAAAGGCGCGGCGGCCCATCTCACGCACCCAGGCCTCGGACAGGGTCGCGGCCTCCAGGAACCCGCGCGCCCGCTCGATGCGGGTCAGCCTGGCGGTGATCCGGTTGGTGATCGTGAAGATGGGTTTGAAGCCCTTCGTCATTCCGTGCCTCTGAAATCCTTCATATTCATATCAACCTATTGCGACAACGGTGGCCTCCCCGACACTGCCGTACCGGTCGGGAACGCAGGTGAAAATGACGATCTGGCATTCCTTGGCTACTTTAGCCAGAACGGCACCCATGAGACGCAACCGTTCCGGGTCCGTATATGCGCCGGGCGCATAAGTTGGCGCATATATTTGCGCCTACAACAAATATTACCGTTTGCGCTCATAAACCGCCCCTTTCCGGATTCCGATTTGGGCGATCTGACCACTGCTTTTCAGGCGGTTCAACAGCTTATACGCCTGGTCTTTGGTGATTCGGCACAAATCCATCACATCCGCTCGTTTGATGGACCTGTGTGTGTCGATATAGGCCAACACCATATGTTCCTGCTGGATGGGATCGAATCCGACTTGGCGGACGTAGGCGACCTTCTGACCGGCATGCCGATAGACCTTGGCGCTGAGGGTGTAGGTGCGGCCCCTTGCGGTTCCATGAGCTTCCAACAGGCCTGCTTCCACCAGCTTTTCGAGTGCAGTGCGTATCGCTTGCTCGGATTTTTGCATGTCCGCGGTTAAGTCCGTGGTAGCAAGACGTCGTTCATGGCGCAGACGGGAAAGAATGATCAGACTGTCGATCGGCATGGCGGTTCCGGTTCGCCCTTCGTGGTCCAAGATCATCTCCAGAAACCCGGTATCGGCATCCGACTTGGGCAGCACAAGCACGACAGAGGAGGCATCCGACATGGTGAAATCGGGAGCCGGTCGGCCATAACGCAGCATACCTTCATAAATTCGGTCGATGCCTCGACCGGTGCGCTCGGCCAATCCGATCCGTTTGACAATATCGGCCAGAAGGGGATTGCGGGAACGTGGTGCAGCGACCAAGAGGTTGTGCAGCGTGATGCCTTCGACAAATCCGCCCGGACTGGAAAGGGTCATCCCGTCATCGTCAAGACGGACGTGAACCGCACCCAAGCGGGCGTAATCGCGATGCACCAGCGCGTTGATCAATGCTTCTCGGAAGGCCCGGCGGTCGTAATTCGGAATCGGCACACGGAATAGCCCTACTTGAATCTCCTGCTCATCCACACGGGCTTTGAAAAGCAGTTCAACTTCCTCAAAGGTCTGCAATAGCGGCTTCCTGAAGAACTCATTGACCCGCACATCGGTGCCTTCCAGGACCTGAAAGGCGACTTCGTGGGCGGGCACATGCTGCCGCAAAACTTCTTCGCGCCCTAGTATGAGCAGGCCGGCAACGGTTGGCCGGCGAACGCCTTCGATAGCGGTGACGAGGCCCAGGGCGCCGTCCAACTCTTCGTCAGCCAGAGGTATCAAGGACATGTCACCGCCGTATCGGCGGATCGATTCCCTTATCCTTTGGCGCTCCAAGGGATTCAGGGTTTCGACGGTAAGAGATGTCAGTGGAATGGCTGACGGATCGGCCAATCCCAAAGAAGACTGACGTTGAATGCATTCATGTGGGTAGAAGGGCACGGCCTCAGGCCTGCCGGAAGCCAGAAGCCGACGACGCAACAGCAGCCCATCGGAGGTCGAAACGATGCCCCTGGACTTGGATACGTGGATGCCGAGAATCTTCTTGTCGCCCCAAGTAATGACTTCCGTTCCGACAGCCACGGGTGGATTCGTCCGATTCGCAATCAACGCAGACAACCCGGCGGTATCCTGGTGATTCGGTTGAACCCCTGTTACAGTACCGTCATCCTCGACGCCAAGAAGAAGTACTCCTCCCTCGGTGTTGGCCAATGCGACGACGGCAGCCACGAGATCGCGATCCGGCAAGCCCTTGGCATCGCTCTTGAACTCGACTGTGAGCGTTTCGCCCTCGGCCAGAAGAGCTTTCAATTCGCGTTCATTGGCTTCCATTTGCGGTTTCACTCCAAAACGATCCGCACTTTGCCGGGCTCCTTACCCTTGGTGAGGTGGTCCAGGTATTCCTCGAACCGTTTCCTCATCTCCGCCGGGGTGGCCGGTGAGCCGCCCGAGAGCAAGGCGTCACGCAGGTCATCCGATTTAACCGAGACCTTGATGAGCCCGGAGAGCACCTCCTGCAGGGCGTGGATGAAATCTTGATCCAGGTCGTCCGGCAGGGTCCGCTTCTTTATGAAGCCGTCCGCCAGCTTGCGCGGCTCGGGCTTGAGCAGGCTCAGGTTGCCCTTGGTGGTCGGGTCTTCGAGGTTGGCAAGCAGCGTCTGGGTCCAGTTCTCGACCAGCTTATCGAGCTCGCCGTCCAAGGCGTCGAGCATTGTCGCCGCGGGAGCCGTGGGCGGTTCCGCGCCCGGTTTGAAGTTGCAATGCGGGCAGACCGGCGATGCTTCCAGCTCCCGCTCGGTAAGCGCGAAGCAGCTCTTCAATCCCGCGAGCCGGTTCAGGAAGTCTGAGAGGTGCTGGCGCGGCATCAGGTCGATGGTGGAGAAATCGGCAAGTGGCTCCGCCATTATCGATTTCCTCCTGAATCCGGATTGTTATTGCCGGCTCCGCCAGACTTCACCCACTCGTCCACATCTTCCTTGCGGAACTTCCACAGGCGACCCATTCGGTGCGCCGGCATTTGCTTTTCAGAAATCCACTTGTAGACCGTATCCCGCTTGATGCCGAGATAGGCCGCAATCTCATCTACGGAGAGCCATCGATCTTCCATCAC
>JBDRTC010000920.1:0-3765 GCA_043824335.1 Planctomycetota bacterium
CGGAAGGAACGGTAGGGCGGCGCCTGATCGCGGCCAGTTCCAAGCCCCTCTCCAAGGCCGAGGCTCGTTAGAGCAAGCCTTCGAGAAGCTTCCAATAGACGACAACGGCAGCGGCGCCCAGCACGGCGAGATCGCAGATCAGTTTCATGGTTTCGGCTCCTCTTGACGGCGTGTTGAGTTGGTGGATCGACGGTTCAGATCCCCTTCCAACCCGTGTGACAGGGAGTGCAACGAGCGTGCCAGTGGTGGGCGACTGGCCGTACGGTTTTCGTAAGTCTCGTGCAGGCAGTCTCTTACGCGGCGGGCGAGGAGCATGCAGTTCTTCGCGTTGTGCGAGGAGTGTCGTCTCATTGACTTCCGGCGGTGTCGCGGGCGGGTCGCGATCTGGGCGATCCTGTTGCGGCGGCCCATGAATCATCTGGCCCAATGCCCCGCCCAGAGCCATCCGGTTCCCCCCCCTCGCTGACGGTGAGCTGCGCCTGGATTGGTGCCAACCTTGTTGCCGACAAGAAAACGTGGCGAAAAGGCAACACTCCCTCGGTACGGGCGTCCTTTCGCAAGTCTCTTATCTAAAAGGAGTTGTGCCTGGAAACGCAAACCCGGAGCAGCGGAATCCCGCGAAAACGCAACGCGTCGGTTTGCCTTGGGGGCAACTGCGGGCCATGTTTTGGGAGGTAAACGTAGACCTACCCCGGGTGAGTGTCAGAGAAAAGGAGTTTCCAGATGCGATCACTAGGTTGGATTATTGCGATCCTGGCGGTTGGCGGCCTCACTGCCGACGCGTCGGCCGCAGAGTTGTGGTACGGTAGCCACGCGACGCTCGCTGGCTGTGGGGCCGCTGGCTGTGGGCCCGCCGGCTGCGGGGCCGCGGGCTGTGGCGTATCGGCCGCCTATGGCGCGCCGGCCTGCTGCGCGCCGAGCTACGGTTTGGTGCCCGGCTGCTGCGAGCAGTCGCCCTCCTGCTGCGACAATGTTTGGGACGGCTACTGCCAGGAACGACGCCACGGAGGACGGCGGGGATGGGCACTGCAGTACGTCTGTCGTCCGGCCGTCCGTTGCTTCTCCCCACGAGTGGAATGCGGCCGGAGCGAGGCCGCGTGTGGACGTGCCGGCCCCGGCGTCCAGGCGGTCGAAGCCGCGCCGGACGTGGTCGAACAAGCGCCAGCCGGCCCGCCAAGCGATGCTCCGCTGCCCCCTTCCAGGGAATAATTCCCCGCCAGGGGCGAGGATCGAGACTTCAAACTGCTGCCCCCTACAGAAGGGGGTTCATTGGTCAATCCGTTGGAGTGCGCGACGGGCGGGTCCCCAAAGACCCGCCCGTTATTCATTGGCAGGAAAGGGCTTACGAGGTTGCATCGTCAGCAACGCACCACCCGGTCTGTTTTTCGGGTTGACGAGCGGCGCAACACCGGAATAAGTAGCAGAATCGGCTCCAGGCCCCCCGCCGCTTGTGACGATACATCGGGTACAGGCCTGCCGGGAGGGCGGGACACGCGATGTCCCGTTTCAGGATAGGGATCATGGTACGACGATGGAACGTCGTACCATGATCTTTTTCTTTTCTTGCACGTGGGCCCTCGCGCCCGTCGGCCTCCCCCCAAATCTTTGGCTCGCCCCTCCCCTTGCCCCTTGATGGGGCCTCCCGACATCAGTATGCTGGGCAACATGGGGCAGATATGTACGTCCGCCCCCGTGTAGACAGACCGAGCCGTTCGGTATCACGAGGAGCGACCGGTCTTGCTTCCCAATTTCATCAACGGTGCGAAAGGAGGATCTCATGAGGCGAGTACGTTCGATTCAAGTCCTGCTCTGGACCGGTGTGGCGATGGGGGCGATCGTTGCTGCGGTTGTGGGTCGACCGGCCGTGGGCCAGGAGTCGCAGTCCGCCGGACAGCCGGCAGCGGAAACACCCGCGGAAAAGCCGGTGCCCGAGAAAGCCGCCGCACCGAAGAAGAGGGAGTTTCTCGGGCGTCTCCCGCCGTACTACGGCGAGGTGGTCGACGACGGGCAGCGGAAGAAGATCTACGCAATTCAGCGGGAATACGCCCCGAAGATCGACGCCTTGAAAGCCCAGTTGGCCGCACTAATGGCTGATCGGAATGAAAAGGTCGAGGCCGTGCTGACGCCCGAGCAGCTCAGCAAGGTCGAGCAGCTCAAAGCCGAAGCCAAGGCGAAGCGCGGGAAAGCGAAGGGTTCGGCCCAATAAGCACGCCGGCCGGCGATCACTTCGTTCCGTCGCGGGGCACGAACCACGAAGGGGGGCGTCCCGTCAGGAGTGTCGCGCTTTGCGCACTTTCTTAGCGAACGGATGGAAACGGGCTGTTAGCGCAACGAGACGACGCGGCTGCGCCCGTCCTCCTCGATCCAGATTTTTTCCTCGCGGGCAAGCCAGCCGAGGGCCTGCATGACCACGTCGCGGGGCCCCCCAGCGGCCTTAACCAGCTTGGCCACGCTCAACGGCCCCTGCTTATTGAGGATCGTCCACACGGCCCCGGCCGTATCGCCGATCTGTTCAACGTGCGAAATGGGGGGTGCCGTTGCCATAAGCTGCCTCCTTATGCCAAATTCACGTTCCGTCGTCTGCGGGACAACACTATGGGCGAATTATAACGAAAACACTGCGAACTCCTCAAGTTCCGTGGCAATAAAAAAAGGGCTCGGGTGGCCGTGTGCTAGGAGCCAACCGAGCCCTTGAACCGCGAAAAACTGGCTTTTCCCGAAGCGGGTGCTGTGTCGCCTGGAGCGGCGAGCGTCGCCTAAGATTCACGGTATCGAAAAACGTGTCAGTCAAGGGCCCCGGGCTGCGGGACGCCCGGGACCGTTTGGGCCAAACTTCGTGACTGACGGTAGATCGTAATTGCAGCCGGCGTGCCAAACGCGAGCCAATCGAAGGGCCGGATTGCGCGAAAAGGCGTAACTGATTACAGAATAGAGTCTTACAGAGAATCGTGTCCAGGCAAATACCGGCTTGCGGAACGCCGGTTTTGTAAGGATTACAAAGGCGGGAAATGTAATCGCGTACCGCCGCTAACGATCCCAGCGTTTAAGCGGCCTCAGGCTGCTGAGGAAGCTCGTGGTCATCGCGTGAAAAACGGCGCGGACCTTGTCGAACTCGCGGTCTTCGGCCTGACAGAACACGGTGTACGTGGCCCGATCGCACCGAAGGCAGCGGACCGACGCGGTGTTGGTCAGGTCGAGGCAATAGAAATTGAGATCGTAGCCCACCATTTCACGCCCTGCCACGTTTTCCCGAACTTCCTTAACTTCCAGGTCTTTGTATTCCTCCTTCATTACGCCGACGGCCACGTCGGCCAGCCGGACCGGATCGGCGGAGCGGGGATGCACGCTGATCGACCAGAACGCCCCGCCCGGACTGAAGACGGTCACGGACCGGTGCCCGGCCAGGGCGTCGTTTTCGTCAAGCGCCCAATTCTCGGGGTATTGGAAGGAGATCCCCAGCTTGTTGAATTCGGCCGGCATCAGGACCCATTGCTCGCTTGAAGGCTCGAACCTGCTATTTTACTCGTCGCAAAGGGGCCTGAGAATCCTCGGGTGCATTCCGCACTGTGTAAGGTCAGGTGTTCTGGGCGTAGGCGTTTGTGCCTGTTTGGCGGGCTTTGTGGCTGAGACAGAAGGATTCGAGTGTGTCGGATTAACTGATTTATTCTGCTCGTAGTTGTAGAACGGCCTCGCTCTTCGGTTGCGACCAGAATTTCTCGCTGCCTTTAAACCGACGATAGATCTGATTGATCGTCGATTCGATGT
>JBDRTC010000921.1:0-9076 GCA_043824335.1 Planctomycetota bacterium
TAGAGCATCTTTTCAAAATGCGGGACGAGCCACTGGGCGTCGACCGAGTAGCGGTGAAAGCCGCCGCCGATCTGATCGTGGATGCCGCCAAAGGCCATCCGGTCGAGCGTCACCGTGGCCACGGCGAGCAGGTCTCTTTGCAAAGATCGGTCGGCGCAGAGTTGTTGGCGGAGCAGGAAGGCGATCGCACTGCCGGAGGGAAATTTTGGCGCGCCGCCGAACCCGCCCCAATTCGGATCGAAGGTTTGCGAGAGTTCCGCCGCGGGCGCGGAGAAGATCGAGTCGTCCAGCGCGCCGGAGGAAGCCCGCGCCGGGGCGGCGCTGGCCCGGAGCGCGAGCACCATCTGCTCAGCGTTGTGGGCGACGTCGTCGGGCTGGGTCCGCCACACTTCGGCCATCCGGTTTAGGACCCTCTTGAACGAAGGCATCCCAAAGCGGTCTTCCGGCGGAAAGTACGTGCCCCCGTAAAACGGCTTGAGATCCGGGGTGAGAAACACGCTCAGCGGCCATCCGCCCTGGCCGGTCATCACCTGGACGGCGGTCATGTAGATCTCGTCCAGATCGGGCCGCTCCTCGCGATCCACCTTGATGGCGATGAAATGCGCGTTGAGTATCCTGGCCGTCTCGGGATCCTCGAACGACTCCCGTTCCATCACGTGGCACCAGTGACAGGCGGAATAGCCGATCGAGAGAAAAATGGGCTTGTTCTCCTCTTTGGCCCGGCGCAGGGCCTCCGCCGACCAGGGGTGCCACTCGACCGGGTTCCGGGCGTGCTGCAAGAGATAGGGGCTCGTTTCCTTTGCCAGCCGATTCGCGTGGTCGGGGGAAGATCGTTCCGCCTCGGTTTCCTGGACGCTGTTCGAGGAAGCGTTCATGGTCTCCTCACCTTCTTGGGAATTGCACCGTCCTTCCGTGGCAAGAAACAAACCGCCCACGGCCAAGCCGGCGAGGAACAAGAGGCTCAGGCCCTTCATGGCTCTTTGACCTCGCTTTGACTGCTGCTTGTTTCGCGTTGATTCAGTCATGGCCTTACGGTGACTCGTTACAAATAGGGAAGCTGTCGTTCGACCGGGTGGCATGGCGTCGCTTGCGTCGCCATGCGTCCCGGGCACATGCCCACGCTTCGCGAGGGCATGCCACCCCGGCCGCTCCGCTCGACCTATCCTATGTCTTTTGTGAATTCGTTTGATGTTGTCTTGCCGCCAGCCGCAGTTCGGGGATGAAACGCGGACTGACGCTGAGGGTCGTGAGCCCTGACTCGACGAGCTTCGGCAGGAAGCGAGGGTCGCTCGCCGCTTCGCCGCAGACCGCCACCGTGCGGCCCGTCTCCGCCGCGGCCGCCCCGATTCGACTCAGAAGCGACCAGAAAACCGGCCGGTCGGGAGTGCAGTCTTGGGCCACCCGCTCGTTGTTGCGGTCCACGGCAAAGAGGTACTGAATCAGGTCGTTGGTCCCGATGCTGGCAAACTCGGCCACCTCGAGCAGTTCCCGGGCTTCCAGGCAGGCCGAGGGGACCTCGAACATGACGCCGTGTCGCAAGGCGCCCGAGGGCACGTCGGCGATCGCTTCCGAGAAAAGCGACTTGAGCTTAAGGAACTGGTCGCGGTCGACGATCATCGGATACAAGACGTCGACCGGGCCGTGAACCGAGGCCCTCGCCAGCGCCCGAGCCTGCGGCCGCAGTAGGTCGCTCCGGTCCAGGAGCACGCGGCTTCCACGAAAGCCCAGGGCCGGGTTTTCCTCCTGCGGCAGGTTGAAGAACGGGGCCCCCTTTTCGCCCCCGATGTCCAAGAGCCGGAAGCAGACGGGCCGCCCGCCCATCGCCTTGACCACGGAGACGTAGCGACTGAACTGCTCGTCTTCACTGAGGATTTTGCCCGCCGCAAGGAACTCGAACTCCGTTCGGTAAAGTCCAATCCCTTCCGCCTGGTGCTTGACGGCGGCAGCCACGTGGGCGGCGTGGCTGATGTTCGCCATGACCGTGAGCCCCGGCACCGGTTCCACCACCGGCGCAGCTTGCACGGCGGCACTTCGCGCCCGGGCAATCGCCCGCTTGCCGGGCCAGACGACCACCTCGCCCGTGTCGCCGTTGAGCAACACCTCCGTTCCGCAGCTCAGAAGACCGTGAATGCCTTTGATGCCGCTGACGGCCGGGATGCCCAGCGCCCGGGCGAGAATGGCGGCATGGGAGGTGGGGCCGCCTCGCTCGGTGACGAACCCTTGGGTGTGCTCCACGTCCAAATCGACCGTCAGGCTGGGCGTCAGCTCCTCGGCCACGATGATGCGGCCGTGCCCCTGCTGGCAGTGCTTTTGGTCGCCGCACTGGAGCGAAGGGTTCATGTTCCGGAGCACGTCGAGCAGCCGTCGCCGGATCTCGCCGATGTCGGTCGCCCGCTCTCGGATGTACTCGTTGTCCACCTCCAACAAGCGGGCCTCGTAGACGTCCAACGTCTGGATGACTGCTGCTTCCGCGTTCAGGCTGAGCGTTTCAATCCCGTCGAGTACCTGGCTCACGAGGACCTTGTCCGCCAGGATCGCCTTTTGGGCCTCGAAGATTTGGGCCTCCGCCCGACCGATGCGGTCCGTGACGTCCCGCAGCACGCCGTCGAGCCGATCCGTCACCACGGCGATCGCCTGGCGCAGGCGGTTCGCCTCTCCGACGACGCCCTCGCCGGAAACCCGGTACAACGGAAGGTTGCTGTGCCGCTTCTCGTTGAACAGACACACCCTGGCTACCGCGGTCCCCCCGCTGATGGGCAGACCGACGAAACGGGTTTTGGCGCTGGCTTCTGGTGTGCTCATCTGGCCCGCAACTCCCACGACTCAGTTCCCGGAGTCCGTCATCAGGTTGACGCTTCTCGCGTTGGGCAACAACGAAACCCTCCCCCGCTCCCCATCCACGGACCCCCTCACAACTATTGCCATCGGAGGCAAAAGGTCAAGCCTGGCTGACATAAAGAAGGGGCGACGGAGCAGATCGCCGGCCAAAACCACGGCGAGAAACGGCTGCTACTGCCTTAGCGCCGCCACCAGGTCGAGAATCGCCTGCTTGCCGTCGCCGAAGTACATCAGCGTGTTGTCCCGGGCGAATAGCGGGTTCGGGATGCCCGCGAATCCGGGGCTCAGGCTCCGCTTAATCACCACGACGGTCCGAGCCTTGTCGACGTCGATGATCGGCATCCCGGCGATGGGGCTGGCGGGGTTCGTGCGGGCCTCCGGGTTGACCACGTCGTTGGCCCCGATCACCAGGGCCACGTCGGTCTGGGGCATGCTCGGGTTGACCTCGTCCATCTCCTTGAGCTTCTCGTAGGGCACCTCCGCCTCGGCCAAAAGCACGTTCATGTGGCCCGGCATCCGTCCGGCCACCGGATGGATGGCGAACTCGACCTCCACGCCCCGCGACTCAAGCAGGTTGGCCAAGTCGCGGACCGCGTGCTGCGCCTGGGCCACCGCCATGCCGTAGCCGGGCACGATCACCGCGCGCCGGGCGCCGTCGAAGAGCATGGCCACCTCTTCGGCCGAGGTCGACTTGATCTTGCCGGCGTAGACCTCGTCGGCCGAGGCCGCCTCCTCCGACGGCCCCAGCACGCCGAACAGCACGTGCACAAGCGAACGGTTCATCGCCTTACACATGATCGACGTGAGAATCAGCCCCGAGGCGCCCACCAACGACCCGGCGATGATCAGCACCGAGTTTTCCAGCACAAAGCCCGTGGCACAGGCCGCCAGCCCGCTGTAGGAGTTCAAAAGCGCGATCACCACCGGCATGTCGGCCCCGCCGATCGGGTTGACGAGCGTCACGCCCAGCACCGAGGCCACGATGGCCAAGAGCCAATAGATCCACCAGCTTTCTGGGTTGTAGATGCCCAGGACGAGAAGCCCCAGGGCGATCGCCCCGAGCGCGGCGTTGATCGGCTGTTTGTAGGGGTAATCGAAAGGCTTCTTAAACGCCTTGTATTCCTGCAGCTTGGCGAAGGCGACCAGGCTTCCCCAGAAGGTGACCCCGCCGATGAAACCGGCCAACAGGCCGGCGGTGAGGATGCCGGCAAGCCCCTCCTGCGATGCAGAAAGCTCCTCCGCGTGCAGCTTGCGGCCGAGCACGAACATCTCCGCGCCGGCCACGAGAACCGAGGCCCCCCCGCCGAAGCCGTTAAAGAGCGCCACCAACTGCGGCATGGCGGTCATCTGGATTCTCACGGCCAACACCGCGCCGATGGCCGAGCCGATGACCAGCCCGATCGCGATCAGCCAGTACCCGAGCACCTCCTGGTGAACCAGGGTGACCACGATGGCCAACAGCATGCCGGCGGCCCCCAGCAAATTTCCCCGGACCGCGGTGCGTGGGTGCGTGAGCCCTTTGAGCCCGAAAATGAACAGCACGGCGGCCACCAGGTAGGCCAAGCTGACGAGCATTTCTCTCGTTTCCACGGCTTCAGTCTTTCCTGCGGAACATTTCGAGCATCCGGTTGGTGACCAGGAACCCACCGACCACGTTCACGGTGGCCAGGATCACGGCAAGGAACCCCAAGATAAGGGCAAACACCCCGTAATCGGCACCGGCCCCGGCCGCCAGGATCGCCCCGACCAGCGTGATCCCGGAAATCGCGTTCGAGCCCGACATCAGCGGCGTGTGCAACGTGGGCGGAATCTTGGTGATGATCTCAAACCCGACGAACATCGCCAGCACAAAAATGGTGACCGCCGCCATCAGCGGAAGCGCCGACTGCGAAGCGGCCGATTCCAACGCGCCCGTTTCCGCCGCCAGAAGCATGAACTGGACTGCCATCGCTGGTTCCCTCACTCGGCAAGCTTGTATTCGTCTGCTCCGTCCGGGCCCTCTTGCCCGGCCTCCGGCGCTTTCGGTTCCGCTTTGGCAGGCGGCGCGATGCCCAGCAGTTCGCAGACTCGGGAGTTGACAACCCGACCGTCGCGGGCGATCAACGTATCGTGGACGATCTCGTCTTCCAGATCAATCTTCAGTTGCCCCTCGTCGATCAAATGGAGCAGGAAGGTGGTGATGTTCTTGGCGTACATCTGGCTGGCGTGGTAGGGCACCTCGGAGGGCAGGTTGGTCGGCCCGAGGATCGACACACCGCCGGAAACCACCGTTTCTCCCGGTTTGGTCAGCTCGCAGTTGCCGCCCCGCTCGGCCGCCAGATCGACGATCACCGAGCCGGGGGCCATGCGCGCCGCCATCCGGGCCGTGACCAACGTGGGGGCCTTCTTGCCCGGGATGGCCGCGGTGGTGATGACCACGTCGCTTTCGGCCACCACCCGTTCGATCAGCTCCCGTTGTTTCTTCAGGAACTCCTCGCCCATCTCCTTGGCGTATCCGCCTTTGTCTTCGGCGTCACCCGTGTCGAGCTCCAACTGCACGAACTTCGCCCCAAGGCTTTCGACCTGCTCCTTCACGGCCGGGCGGATGTCGTTGGCCGAGACGACGGCCCCCAAACGCCGCGCGGTGGCGATCGCCTGCAACCCGGCGACCCCGACGCCCATGATGAACACCTTGGCCGGCCTGAGCGTACCGGCGGCCGTCATCAACATGGGAAACATCTTGGGCAACCGCTCGGCGCCCAGCAGCACGGCCCGATAGCCGGCCACCGTGGCCATCGAAGAGAGGACGTCCATGCTCTGCGCCCGGGTGATCCGGGGGAGCAACTCCAGAGAAAACAACGTGACACCGCGGGCGGCGATCTGTTGGGCCGCCTGGGGGTGCGAGAGCGGATCGCACATTCCGATCACGACTTGCCCAGAGCGAAAAGAACTGAGATCGGCCCCGCCGGCCCGAACCTGGAGGATCACGTCGGCGGCGAAAAGCTCGTTGCGGTCGTTGACGACCTTCGCCCCACGATCGGCGTAGGCCTGGTCGGGAAAGCCGGCGCAAGTCCCGGCCGAGCTTTCGACCTTGACTTCCAGTCCCGCTTTCACCAGGCCCGGGATCGAGTCGGGGATCAGCGCAACCCGGTTCTCGCCGGGAAAACTCTCTCGGATGGCTGCAACAATCATGGGCTCATACGGCCTTCCACAACCCGTGGAGATTGCAGAACGCACGTACCGTGAGGTCCTCGCCGTCGACCGGGAACGCGGCCTCGGGCGGCCGGCCCGCGGCGAGCGACTGGCGGTAAACCTTCCCGTCGGCGATCAGCTCGATCCACTGGATCAGGTGCGCCTCGTCCATCGGATGGGCCACGGCGCCGACCTTCACTTTCACGCCCCCTTCCACTCGCTCGATCACCGGCACGTGCTTTTCCCGGGCCGCGTCGGTCGTGTTCTCGGCCAATAGATCCATCGGCTTCTGGCAGCACGTCAAGGTGCCGCCCCCAGCGTGGATGACCTCCACCTCATTTCCGCACACGCTGCACTTGTACACCTGCAAGTTGGCAATAGCCATGTTTCCGACTCCTTCTCTTCTCGGGGGAGGGCGGCGGCCTCCTGCCGGCGAAGCGCGGGCTTGCGCCGGCAAAAGACCAGGGGCCCGTGTCTGCTGCTACGCGTGTGTCGCCAGATAATCGGCAACGCCTTCGGCCGTCGGCTTCATCGCGTCTTCCCCGTTGCGCCAGTTCGCCGGGCACACTTCACCGTGCTCCTCAGTATACCTTAGCGCGTCGAGCACCCGAAGGGCCTCGTCGACGTTCCGGCCCAGCGGCAGATCGTTCACCAGCGCGTGGCGGACGACGCCTTCCTTGTCGATCAGGAACAGGCCGCGAAGCGCGATTCCGCCGTCCAGCAGCACGCCGTAATCGCGGGAGATGCTCTTGTCGAGATCGGCCACGAGCGGATAGTGGATCGGCCCGATCCCGCCCTGATTGCGCGGCGTGTTCTTCCAGGCGAGGTGCGTGAAGTGCGAATCGACCGAGACGCCGATCAACTGGGCGTTCTTTTCCTCGAATCGGGAAACGGCCTTGTCGAAGGCGATGATCTCCGACGGGCAAACGAACGTGAAGTCCAACGGATAGAAAAACAGCACCACGTACCGGCCGCGGTAGGACGAAAGCGTCAACTCCGCGAACGAGTTGTCCGGCATCACCGCCTGGGCCGAAAAATCGGGTGCTTCCCTGGTCACCAAAGTAGACATCAACTTGCTCCTTCCTCCACCGTGCAACGGGTAACTGAAGCCGTATTGACCGTCCGAAAGCCGCTCAGGCCGCGGGCGCGGCCGGGGGCACGAAAGTGCGCTGCCCGAGCTCGCCGTCCAACATGAACAGGGCCACGCCGTTGTCGCCCACGAGCTTGAGCTTGTCGACGATCGAAAGCGCCGTCGACTCTTCCTCCACCTGCTCCGTGATGAACCACTGAAGGAATGCGTTGGCGGCATGATCCCTCTCGCCGACCGCAAGATCCGCCAGGTCATTAATCAGGCCGGAGATCACGCACTCGTGCTGGTAGGCGTCCTGGAAGGCGTCCAAGGGGGAATTCCACTCGGTCTTCGGGGCCGCCACTTCAGTGAGCGTCACCCGGCCGCTCCGCTCGTTGATGAAGCTGAAGAACTTCATCACGTGCACCATCTCCTCCTGGGCCTGGACGCGAAACCAGGCGGCCACTCCCGCGAGGTTTTCGGCCTCGAAGTGGGCCGACATGGAGAGATAGAGATACGAGGAGTAAAGCTCCGCGTTGAGGTGCTTGTTGAAGGCGTCTTGGATTTTCTGGCTTAACATGCTGGACACTCCTTTCCTGAGTTGATTGCCGATCACTACTCGTCATTTTCCGTCGCCCGGTCACCCGTGCAAGCGGGGCAGACCCCCATAAATTCCAGCCGATGGCCGAGGATCTCGTAGCCAGCGGCATGCGTGAGCCTCCCCCCCACAAGAGAGGTGGGCGGGCCGCCCACATCGTCCACCCGGCCGCAACGCTCGCATCGCACGTGGTAATGAGGGTGCAAGTTGCCGTCGAACCGGGCCTCGGCGCCTGAGAGGTCAAGTTTCTGAATTGTCCCCATCTCGGTGAGAAGGTCCAGGTTGCGATACACCGTACCCAGGCTGATTCTCGGCAGGCGACGACGGACCTTCTCAAAGAGCTCGACCGCGGTAGGGTGGGCACGGGACATCCTGACCTCCTCCAAGATCACCTTCCGCTGCCGCGTGTTTCGCTGAAATTCCCGGTCGCCCATCGCTTTCCCTTTCTGCTTTCAATTCTTATTACCGTTAACAAAAAAAGTCAACCCCACGTGGCACAATTCGGCTTACCTCCGGATTCCCCAAGAGAATTCCTCCGCGACCGCCGGGAAGTCCTTCCGTAAACTGTTTTCATAGAACGATCGTGGACACTTCGTCCGGACGTTGCGACAATATCCGGGTCGCTCAGCTCACTTGCCCGCTCGGTCGCCTTTTGGCCGACTCCCCCTTCGAGAGGCTCAGCCCGCCATGACCAGACATCTAAGCCGCCGTGTCTTCCTTCAAGAGACCGCCGCAATCGGGGCCGCGGCGGTAAGCATCGGCCAATTCAGCGATCGGGCCGCGGCCGGGCCGCCGGCGGCTGGGAAGCCTCGAACCGTGAAGAGCCGGCCCGACGTGATTCTCCACCGCGGCGGCTATCCCGGCTGGCCCTGGGTGACGCGAACCGCCAAAGGACTCGTCTGCGTGTTCCGCGACGACGGCGTGCACGGGTTCTCGCCCACCGGCAAGATCCTATGGACCTCCAGTGAAGACGACGGAAGAACCTGGACGCCCGCCCGGGTCGTCGTGGACCAGCCCGAAGTCGACGACCGGAACGCCGCCGTCGCCGAGTTGCCCGACGGCGCCCTGATGGTCCCTTACAACACGTACACCAGGGACCACGTCTCGCAGGCGATGGTGACCTCGTCGAAAGACGGCGGGGCCACGTGGGCCCGGCCGTGGCCGATCGCCGAGCTCGACGCCCGCACGCGTAGCGCCCCGATCGCGCTCACCTCGGGCGACCTTCTCCTCCCCATCTACAAGGCCCCGGGAAACGGGTCGATCGCGGCGCGCTCGGCCGACGGCGGCAAGAGCTGGACGCTTCAGCGCGTGCCGGACATCGGCGCCTTTGTAGGGGACGAATGGGACCTTCTCGAGGTGGAGCCGGGGAGGGTCGTGGGGATCATCCGCGACAACGGCAT
>JBDRTC010000922.1:0-4082 GCA_043824335.1 Planctomycetota bacterium
TGAACGCCCTGGTGATCGTCGACGTGCAGAACGACTTTTGTCCCGGCGGGTCGCTGGCCGTGCCGGAGGGGGATCGGGTGGTTCCCGTCATCAACCGGCTTCAGGCGCGGTTCGATCTGGTCGTGGCCACCCAGGACTGGCACCCGGCCAACCACGGCAGCTTCGCGGCAAACCACGAGGGGAAGCAGCCGGGCGAAGTCGTCGACTTGAACGGCCTGGAGCAGATCCTTTGGCCGGTCCACTGCGTCGAGCACACCGCCGGCGCCGCCTTCCACCCGAATCTCGACCAGGCCCGCATCGCCAAGGTCTTCCGCAAAGGGACCGACCCCGCAATCGACAGCTACAGCGGCTTCTTCGACAACGCCCACCGCAAGGCGACCGGGCTGGGCGACTTTCTGAAGGAGCGGGAAGTTACCGACGTGACCATCTGCGGGCTGGCGACCGACTACTGCGCGAAATTCACCGCCCTGGACGCCGTTGCTCTCGGGTTCGCGACCCGGGTCGTCGAAGATGCCTGCCGCGGGGTGAACCTCAAGCCCGGCGACGTTGTCCGGGCGATCGAGGAAATGCGGGCTCGGGGCATTAAGATCATCAGGGCGGCGGACCTTCAAGAGCCGTCGGGAACGACCCCATGAACCCTGCGGTCACTACGAACAGCTTTGTGAATCGGTGGCCGACTGGCGGCTCACCGGTGAGCCGACCCTGATGGAGCGGAACGCCTTCGCGCCGGAGGGGCATTTCCTGGTGGACGCCGACGGCAAGCGGGTCCGCCACACGATCCTCGACGCCGGCGACAGCAGTCTCTATCTCCGCGGCAACGCCCGAAGCCAGGTGAACATCTGGTCGCAGCCCATGGGCTCCGGCGACATCAACTCCTACCACAAGGACCTCAAGCTCCCGGTAGAGATTCGCCGGGCGTGCGTGCCCAAGACGAACGCCGACAAGCCGTTCGGCCAGTGGAACCGTTTCCTCATCACAATGATCGGCGACCGGGTCACCGTGGTCCTCAACGGCCAAACCGTGATCGACCGCGCCAAGCTCCCCGACGTCCCCCCACGCGGCGCGATCGCGCTCCAGAACCACGGCGACCCGGTCGAGTTCCGCAATCTCTACATCAAGGAGCTCGATTAACCCCGGCGAAGCCGACGCCCTACGGGCTACGCTTGAGTTGTGCGTCCAGCCGAGTGATCTGGCCGTCGAGGACCGTCACCGGCTGTGACTGCGGCGCATAACCGGGCAGCTCGAAGGTGATCTTGTGGTCGCCGGACGGGGCGAAGAAGAGCCCCGGCGACTTGCCGATCGGCTGGCCGTCCAGGAGGACTCTTGCGCCGGGCGGGGTGGTGCGGACGTAGAGCCGAGTCGTCGTCGTCTTGCTCTCTGACACCGGCGGCAGCTCGAGAGCCTGGAAGTCGGCCGAGGCCCCGCCTTCAAACAAGTAGATGGCCCCGGCATCGATGCCGGCCGTATCGTCAAGTGGCGCCGAGATGACGATGTTTTCGCCCAGGGCCGCCACGGTCACCCCGAACTGATCGTTCCAGCCGGGCGTGGGGTTCAAGAACGTGTGGAGCAGTTTTCCGTTCGAGCCGTCGAACAGGTAAGCGGCTCCGACGTTCAGCCCGTTCGCGTGGGCGTGGTTCGCCCCGATCAACACGTTGTCTCCCACCGCCGCGACAGACAGGCCGAACCCGTCGTCGACGACCGGGTTGGGGTTCTGAAACGTTCGCAACAGCTCTCCCGTGACGCCGTCGAAAAGATAGACGCTCCCCCCCTCGGCCCGGGAGGGCTTGAAGCTCTTTTCGGCGACCAAAATGTTGCTCCCCAGCGCGGCCACGGCCTTGGCGAAACCGTGTCCTCTTCCCGGCAGCGGATTGTAGAACGTTCGCAGCAGCTCACCGGTCGAGCCGTCGAGCAAATGCGCGGCACCGGCGCCGGGGCCCTTAGTGTCGTCCAGATCGTCACCTACGAGCAAGTTGTCGCCCACCACCGCAAGCGCTCTGCCGAAACCGTCGTGGGGGGCCGGCTTGGGCTTCCGGAAGACCTGCAGTAATTCCCCGGTCGTGCCGTCGTACAAGAACACGGTCCCGGCGTCCTTGGCACCCGTGTCGTCCCGTTCACAGGTCGCGAGGAAGTTCTCGCCCAGCACTGCCACGGGGTGTCCGAAATAATCCTCCGCGGCCGTACTGGGCTTGGCGAGCGTGTGGAGAAGTTCTCCCGTGGAGGCGTCGAAAATGTACGCTGCCCCGGCACGCCTCAGATTCGGCTTGCTCGTCGCCCGGTACTCACCGATCACGATCCTGCTGCCCACAGCAGCCACCGAACAGCCGAAATTGTGGCCCACGCCCGGTTCGGGGCTCTTGAACGTTCGCACCACCTTGCCGGTCGAAGTGTCGAACAAATACACGGCCCCCGCATCCATCCCGAAAGTATCATCCCGCGCGAAGCCGACCAGGAGGTTCTTGCCCACCCCGGCAACACGACACGTCACCCAGAAGTTGCGGTCCGCTTGCCGCGTACTCGGGCGCGGATTCGGGAACGTCTGAAGCAAATCGCCCGGCGCGGCCATCGCCGACATCGGCGCAATTCCCACCAACACCAGCAAAGTCAGTAGAGTCGTCTTTTTCATCATCACAGGCTCCTTTCGGGCGCGCGGGTTCCCTCGGCACCATCTGGTATGGTACTCATTCCGCGTGACTGGATGGTTTGCGGAGTGCGGTTGAGTTCGTCATCGTCCGGCGGGACGTTAAACCCACCAATAAGTATTTGCGCCAAGAAGCGGAAATCTGTGAGGCTTTCTTGCGAATTCTTCCGTTTGCCGTAGAATAGCGTCAGTTCGCCGCGTGCGATACGGAACACCGGGAGTTGGCGCCTTCGCGCCACCGCTGCGATGAATCACGAAACCCGGGCGACACTTCTGGAACGGCTGCGCGACGGGGCCGACGCACTCGTCTGGGACGAGTTCTTCGAGCGCTACTGGCGACTGATCTACGCGGCGGCCAGGGCCCGCGCCTGCTCGGAGCACACGGCCGAGGAAATCGTGCAGGACGTGATGCTGGCCGTGTTCGAGAAGCGCAACGTCTTCCGCTACGATCCCGCCCGGGGCCGCTTCCGCGACTGGCTCTGCGGGCTGGTGCGAAACAAGGTGGCCGAGTTTCGCCGCCGTCCGGCCGAGCGGGCTCGCGCGTTGGGCGGGGACTCGGACGTTGGCGTCCTCGAGGTCGAGGCCGACGACGCCGCACCCGACGAAACCTGGCAAACCGCCTTCGAGGAAGCGCTCCTGGTCGTCCTCTTGGACATGGTCCGCCGGGAAGTCAATCCGCGAACCTACCAGGCGTTCGAGCTGTTCGCGCTTTACGACATGCCGGGCAAAGAGGTCGCCCGAATCACCGGGCTCAGCCGCAACGCCGTCTACCAGGCCCGCAAGACGGTCTTCCAGCGTTTGGAACAGCTCGGCGCGTCGTACCGCAAGGACGGCCAACTCGGCCGCCGCGTCAAGCAAGCGGTTCAGTCGCTGCCGGGCCCGATCGTCGAACGGTCCTTGACCGGCCGGATCGCGAAGACCATGCGATCGAGATAGAGAGTTCCTTCCGTGAGCGATCACGCTTCCAACACCTCGCACGACGAACGGCCGAGGCCGCAAGTCCCCGACTTCGATCTTCTCCGGCAGATCGGGGAAGGCGGGTTCGGCCAGGTGTGGCTTGCGCGAAACCGAACCACGGGCCGGCTCCGCGCCCTGAAGCTGATTCCCTTGCGGCGGAGCGGTCGGGCGGACCCGGCCGGGCGCGAAATCGTTTCGCTTACGCACCTGGAGAGCCGCGTCGAAAGCGAGCATCCCAACCTGCTCGCGATCCACCACGTGGGAAAAACGGCCGACCACCTGTTCTACGTGATGGACCTGGCCGGCGACTCTGGAAACTCGGCTGGCAGGCGGCCCGCTGGAGCCGGAGGCGTGCCTCCGCGGCGCCCGGCAGTTGCTCGCCGGGTTGGCGTGTCTTCACGCGGCGGGCATGGTCCATCGCGACGTGAAGCCGTCGAACTGCCTGTTCGTCGAGGGGGAGTTGAAGCTGGCCGATTTTGGGCTCTTG
>JBDRTC010000923.1:0-3932 GCA_043824335.1 Planctomycetota bacterium
CGCGGGAACGATCGGCCGTTGCCCCATGGGCTCGGGCTTCTCGGCGACGCTCCCGGTCCGCGCCGGTACGGCGGGCTCCAACTGGAGATCGTCCAGGTTCAGCGTGTCGGGAACATGCGGGCTTGCCGCGAGCGGGCCAGCGGCCGCCGAGGTCGTCGCCGCGGTGGGCGCTTCGGCGGCCTTCTGCTTGCGCGGATCCATCAGCCGTCGAATCTGCTGGCGTGTAAGCGGTCCCCGCAAGTACGAGAGCACCCAGCGTGTCTGAAACACGACCGGGCGGTCCTCGTGAACGTTGTTCATCAGGAAGACCCGGTTGCCCAGCCCGGCGAGCGTGGCCTCCATCTCCTGCCGATTGAACGTGGCCCCGGCCTGGACCGAGGCCCCTTCCAGGCCTTCGAGCACGCGGGCTTTGTCACGCTCGGTTTGCAGGCGCCCCAAGAACCAGGTACCCGTGTTGGAAAGCCCTTTGTAGTCGAGATCAACCGGATTCTGCGTAGCCAGCACCACGCCCAGCCCGTACGCGCGGGCCTGCTTCAAGAGCGTGAGCATCGGCTTCTTCGACGGCGGATTGGCCACCGGCGGAAAGTAGCCAAAAACCTCGTCCATGTACAAGAGTGCCCGCAAGCTCGACGTCCCCGGTTGGCTGCGAACCCAGGCGAGCACCTCGTTCAGGAGGATCGTGACGAAGAACATCCGCTCGCTCTCGGAGAGGTGGGCGATGGAGACGATCGAGAGCCGCGGCTTGCCCTCCGGCGTGTAGAGCAGCCGCTTGACGTCCAGCGGCTCGCCCTCCATCCAGCCTGCGAACGACGGCGACGCCAGCAGGTTGTTCAGCCGCATCGACAGGTCGAGCCGATCGTCGGCCGGGTAGAACGTCTCCAGGTCGAAGACCCCGACTTTCTCGAACGGCGGTTCTTGGATGGCCTGGATCAGCGCGACGATGTCGAGGCCGCGGCCTTGCCGCCACGCGTGGTCGAGCAGATTAGAGATCAAAATGTGCTCACGGCTGTGGACCGGGTCGGCGTCGACGCCCAGAAGGGCCAAGAGCCCCGACGCGGCCGAGCCGACCCGCTCGCGCAGGGCGTCGGCATCGTTGAGCACGGCGGCCGGCGGCGCGGTGAAGGTGCCCAGCACGCTCAACGGCAGGCCCGCACTGCTGCCGGGCGTGTACAGGGCCACGTCGACGGCGCTTCGGAACTTCTCGATCCGCTCCGGGGACTGGCCCCAGTCCGCCAGCCCCTCGCGCCAGATCTTGGCGGTTCGCGCGGCGAACTGATCGGGCGTAAGGCCTTCGCGCGCGGCGGCGCTTTCGTCGATCCACGGGCGGAAGTCGGACGGCTCGAGGTTGGGGAACGTCAGGAGCAGATTGCCAAGATCGCCCTTCGGGTCGATGGCAATGGCCGGCACGCCGTCGATGGCGGCTTCCTCCAGCAGCGCCAGGCAGAGCCCCGTCTTGCCGCTTCCGGTCATGCCGACGCACACGGCGTGGGTGGTCAGGTCCTTCGAGTCGTAGAGCAAGAGGTCGTCGCGGACGGCGCCCCGCCCGAGATCGTGGAGCTTGCCGAGATAGAAGGCCCCGAGCTTTTCGAAGTTTTCCAGCATGACCGGGCCCGTCTTCTCCGTTGGGCAGTGAAAAGGGCAATTTTACCACGGGCGGACGTGCCGCGAAAGGCTTTCCATTCGCCCGCTGCCGTGCTACATTCCGGTCGGGTCGTACTCTTGGAAAAACCATCTCAAGGAGCCAGGGCAATGGACCACAAGCGGGAAAAGGCCGGGCCGCTCTCTTGTCCAGAAGTGTCCGGCGGCGAGGGTGCCGAGTGTTCGTCGTCCGAGTGTTGCCCAGACGGTGGCATGGGTCGACGGGAATTCATCAGGCTGGTGGGCGCGTCGGCGGCGCTTTCGGCAGCGGGAGGCGGTCTTGCCGCCATCGCCGGACCGTTCGACGCCGACGACACGATCGACCATTTCGTGCCCGCCGACAAGAAGCTCAAGCCGGAGTGGATCGAGGCGTTTTTGGCTAAGGGAGAGCGAACCGTCTACCGAGGCAAGGACCTGGAAACGATTGGCATGCCCGTCGGCGGGATCGGCGCCGGCCAGCTTTACCTGACCGGCGACGGGCGCCTGGCCCATTGGGACATCTTCAACACCAAAACACCCGGCTACGGATACCCGGTTGAAGCCGCCGGGCCGCAAACGCCCGTGGAGCAGGGCTTTGCGGTTCGCGTGAAAAGCGACGCGGGCACAATCGTCCGGCCGCTCGACGGCCAAGGCTTTCCCGGCGTGCGGTTCTCTGGCGAGTACCCGATCGCCCAAGTCGAGTACGAAGACGACGAGCTGCCGGTCTCGGTGACGCTCGACGCCTTCTCGCCTTTCATTCCCCTGAACGCGGCAGACTCGGCGCTTCCGGCGACCGTCATGCAGTTCACCGTCAGGAACACGTCAACCAAACCGGTCGAGGTGACTTTGGCCGGCTGGCTCGAAAACGCCGTGGCAAAGCACAGCGCGGATGCATGGTCGGGCGAGCGGACCATCACCACGATGATGCGCCCCGGGCTGACCATGTTGCTCGGCCAGGCCAAGGAGACGCCCCGCTCCGCGCCCGAGCGGCCGCCGGTCGTGCTGGCCGACTTCGAGGGCGACGACTACGGCGATTGGAAGGTCGAGGGGGAGGCGTTCGGCGCCGGGCCCGCCCGGGGAACGTTGGCCGCTCAACAAGAGGTCGACGGCTTCCAGGGCAAGGGGCTGGTGAACACGTTCCTGGGTGGCGACCCGCCGCACGGCAAGCTCACCTCGCCGGCGTTCAAAATCGAACGAAGTTTCATCGCGTTTTTGGTCGGCGGCGGGAGCCACCAGGGCAAGACCTGCATCAACCTGCGGGTCGACGGCAACGTCGTCCGCACCGCCGCGGGAAACAATCGCGAACGGCTCCAGTGGCACAACTGGAACGTGGAGGACCTGGTGGGCAAAGAGGCCCAAATCGAGATCGTCGACGAGGAATCGGGCGGCTGGGGGCACATCAACATCGATCAGATCGAGCTTTGCGACCGCCCCCGCGCGGGCGGCACCGGACCGCTCGAAGAGCAGCCCGATTTCGGCACCATGAGCCTGGCCCTGTTGGCCGACGAAACCCAGGCGCTAACCAGCGTCAGCCTGCCCGACGGCCCGCTCGCCGAAGTCCTCTTCGACGGCGACGCCCTGGCCACCGGGCACCGACCGGAGGTTGGTCGCGAGGGCCGCAAGCCCTTCGGCGGGCCGCTCCGCGGGGCCGTGGGGCAAACGCTCAAGCTCAAGCCGGGCGAAGAAAAGCGGGTGAGCTTTGCGGTCACGTGGTGTTTCCCCAACCGTCCGCCGAGTGGACATTTCTACGCCACCCGGTTCCGAAACGCGGCCGAGGTGGCCCGTTACGTGAGCGAAAACCTCGACCGCCTGGCCGGCCAGACCCGGCTCTGGCACGACACCTACTACGACTCCACCCTCCCGCACTGGCTCCTCGACCGCCTGCACTCGACCGTCTCCACGTTGGCCACGTCGACCTGCGAGTGGTGGGCCAACGGCCGATTTTGGGCCTACGAGGGGGTCCGCTGCTGTCACGGCACGTGCGGGCACGTGTGGAACTACGAGCACGCCATGGCCCGGCTCTTTCCCCAACTGGAACGCAGCGTGCGGGAAATGCAGGACTTCAACCCCGAGGAAGGTTTTGACGCCGAGACGGGCGTGATCCGCTTCCGGGGCAACTGGCCCGACTTCTGGTGCGGCGACGCCCAGACCGGGTACATCCTCAAGGCCTACCGCGAGCATCTTTGTCAAGAATGTCAAGAAACCTCGGCCGGCCCCGACTTTCTCAATCGCAACTGGCCTAACATCCGCAAGGCTCTGGAATACCTCTTCGTGGAGGACGCCAACGACGACGGCCTGATCGAGTCGAGCCAGCA
>JBDRTC010000924.1:0-12543 GCA_043824335.1 Planctomycetota bacterium
CGTGGGAGGTTCGGCAGTGCAACTGCCGAACCAGCATCCGTTTGGCGGCCGATTGGGCGAACCGTGCCCTGGAAACCGACGTAACGGATGCGGAACTCCACCGGCTGTTTGCCGAAGCGATGGAGGGAGGTCATAATTACCCCGGGCGCCCGAGCGCTGTTGGAAGATTTGAAGGAAAACGACGAGCCGTGACCTCTAACGACACCTCCGGGCCCTCATCGCCCCCCCCGGCGAGCGGCCGCCCTTCGGTTAGCCTGGCCGAGTTTCAGCAGTTGATCCGCGACATGTACCTCCCGAGGGACATCGATCGGGGGGTCGACGGCACGTTCATGTGGTTAATGGAGGAGGTGGGCGAGTTGGCCGCGGCCCTGCGGGAGGGGTCCCACGAGGAGCGGATGGCCGAATTTGCCGACGTGCTCGCCTGGCTTACCACGATTGCCAACGTGGTCGGCGTCGACCTTTCGGAGGCGGTGAGCCGGAAATACGGGGCTGGCTGCCCGGGGTGCGGCCAACGGGTATGCCAATGTCCGGGCGCGGGGAAGCCATGATGCGAGGGCCGGTCCTCTTCTTATCATATTTGAGTCTGCTCTGGCTGGGCGTCGACGCCATTGGGCAGGAAGCCGGCGGCCGAGGGGCCGGCGGACCGGAGATCGTCGGTGTCCGCGTCGGGCTGGGAGGTCGCTACAAGCCAGGGTGTTGGACGCCGGTCGAAATCACGCTCCGCGGGGCCGGCGCGATCCGCGAGGGCCGGCTCACGCTGACGGTGCCCGACGGCGACGGCGTTGCCAGCCGATTTCCCACCCCCCTGCCCTGCCCCGCCCACGCCGCGTCGACCTCAACGCACAACGACGAAACGGGCCAGGACGCGGTCCTCACGTACGTCCGATTTGGCCGGGTCACGAGCGGACTTCTCGTTGAGATTCATGGAGAGGCCGACCTCCTGGACCGGAAGGTCTTCCAGGCCGGCGACAGCGACGATTTCCCGCCGGCCATCTTGTCCGACCAGGAGTTGATCGTCACCGTGGGCCGGGATTCCCTGGGCGTGGAGGAGGCGGTCCGCTTGCTCCACCAAACCCCGGAGAAAAGGACCGTCGTGGCGCGGCTGGAAGACGTCCGTGATTTGCCCACCCAATGGTACGGGTATGAAGCGGTCGACACGGTCGTTTTCTCGACCAGTGACCCGCGGATCTACGCCGACTTGACACCAACGAGTCCCCGGATCGCGGCCTTGGACGAATGGGTCGGCCTGGGCGGCAGACTGGTCTTGTGCGTTGGCCAAGAGGCCGAAACCGTCTTGCGCGGGGAGCCCCAAAGCGCGTTGGCCCAGTTTGTTCCAGGGCGGCTGAAGGAGGTCGTCTCGGTGCGTATGACTAGCGCGTGGGAAGTTTACTGCGGCAGCGCGGCGCGGATTCCCGTACCGAAAGGCGGAATCCGCTTGCCACACTTGGTCGACGTCCAGGGGCGAGTCGAAGCGGCCGACGGCCCCCTGCCGCTGGTGATTCGCGGGGCTAGGGGCTTCGGTCAGGTCGTCTTTCTTGCGACCGATCTCGACCGCCCGCCGATGGCTGAGTGGGAAGATCGTCGGCTGCTGGTGGCCAAATTGCTCAACTACCCGGCCACGTCGACCCGCGAGGACGGCGAGAGCACCGTGGTGATGCACTACGGCTTTACGGATCTGGCCGGGCAGTTGCGAAGCGCCCTGGACCAGTTCCCCGGCGTGTGGCTGGTCCGCTTCTGGCTGGTTGCCCTCCTGATTGGCGTCTACATCCTGGCGATCGGACTGGGCGACTATTTCTTCCTGCGCAAGGTAGTCCGCCGGATGCAGTTCACGTGGATCACTTTTCCGGTGATCGTGGTTGCGTTCAGTGCGGCGGCGTACGTGCTGGCCCATCGGTGCAAGGGAGATCAGGTCCGCGTCAATCAGGTCGACCTGATCGACGTGGACGTCGAGTCGGGCCAATTGCGGGGTACGGCCTGGGCGAACGTGTTTAGTCCCAGGATGGAGCGTTACGACCTTTCCTTCCGACCCAACTTGCCCGGCGGTCCGGCGGGCAGGGAGGCCGCCACGTTGACCGCCTGGTTCGGCTTGCCGGGGCGGGCCTTGGGAGGGATGAACCCCGGGAACGTCGAGCGCGAGGTCTGGAAAGGACACTACGATTTTTCCGGCCGCTTGGACGCCCTGGCCGGGGTGCCCATCCAGATCTGGTCGACCAAGAGTTTCACCGGACGCTGGACCGCACGGATCGACGCCCCGCTGGAAGGCCATCTTGCCGAGCAAGACGGCCTGCCCCAGGGCACGATCACCAACAACCTGGACTTCCCCCTTTCGGATTGCCTTTTGGCCTACGGCGGCTACGCGTACCAGTGGGAAAAACTGGAGCCGGGCGAGTCGGTTCGCGTGGGACGGAACCGAGAACGCCGGGAGTTGAAGTCGTTGCTCACCGGCCGGAAGATCATCTTCAACCAAGAGAAAAAGGATTACCGTCCGCAGACCACCCCGTACGATCAGGCCGACGTCGACGTGGCGTATGTCCTCCAGGCGATGATGTTCCATGAGGCCGCCGGGGGGCGAGACTACACCGAATTGTCCAATCGATACCAGGGATTCGTCGATTTCAGCCACCTGCTGAAGACGAACCGCGCCGTGCTCGTCGGCCGTGTCCAAGCAGACGCGACTCAACAGCGACGCCACGGCGCCGAGCTGTTGCTCGATGGCCAACCTGTCCCCCAATCCCAGCGGCAACATACCGTCGTTTACCGATTCGTGTTTCCCGTGGAGCGCAGTGAGTACGGCTTGGAGAGTCGTGTGTGGAGAGCAGGGAGTGGAGAGTAGGGAGTGGAGAGTGGGGAGTAGGGAGTGGAGAGTGGGGAGTGGAGAGGAATGAGTGGAGAGGGGTTGGTTCGTCGACGCCCACGGGCTGCGTCCCGTGGGGAGAACACCAAACGATCCCCTTCACCCTGCCACCACCGCCCTAACCGGCGCGCACATTAGCAGTAAACCCCTGTCAGTGAATCCTTAAGTACCCGACGCAACAGAGCCCATCGTGATCAAAACACAAGACCTCACCAAAGCCTACGGCGAGCTTCGGGCGATCAACCACCTTACGTTGGAGCTCGACCAGGGCGACCTGTTCGGCTACATCGGGCCCAACGGGTCGGGCAAAACCACCACAATGCGGATCCTGGCCACGCTCTTGCAGCCGAGTTGGGGCGAGGCGTACGTGTGCGACTACTCGATCTACACCCATCCCAAGGAAATCCGCCGCCTGGTCGGCTTCATGCCCGACTTCTTCGGCGTCTACGACGACATGAAGGTGATCGAGTACCTCGAGTTCTTTGCCGCCTGCTACCGGATCAAGGGCCCCAAGCGCCGCAAGGTCTGCAACGAAATGCTCGATCTGGTCGACCTGGGCTACAAACGCCACGCCCTGGTCACCAGCCTTTCCCGCGGCATGACGCAGCGGCTGGGCCTGGCGAGAGTGCTCTTGCACGATCCGGAGGTTCTCATCCTCGACGAGCCGGCCAGCGGCCTGGACCCCCGGGCGCGGATCGAGATTCGGGGCCTGCTCAAAGAGCTTCGCAAGATGGGCAAGACGATCATGGTCTCCAGCCACATCCTGCCCGAGCTGGCCGACGTCTGCAACAAGGTGGGGATCATCGAGCGGGGCGAGCTGTTGGTCAGCGCCGAAGTGGCCGACGTGATGCGCCGCGTCCGCCAGCAGCCGGTCCTCCAGATCGACCTTTCGAGCGACTTGGACGCAGCCGCCAAACTGCTCGAATCGCACGACTTGGTCGAGCGAGTCGAGATCCGCGACGGACACCTCTTCGCCACCCTCGCCAAAGGCGCCGAAGACTACAGCGACCTGCCCACCCTGCTCGTCCAGGCCGGCCATAAGCTCACCACGTTCAAGGAAGACGAAATCAACCTCGAAACGGCCTTCATGGCGCTGACAAAAGGCATTACTGCCTAGGTGGCCGTTTCTCGGCTCGATTGGTTCTTGTGCTACTTGCCGAAGTCGGCTTTCCAACGCTTCAGGAGTTCGTCGGGGCTGCCTTGAATGAAGTAGTATTTGCCGGTCATGGAACGCTCCTCGCCCGGGGGAATGTCGGGCCAGAGGGGACGCGAGTGGAGGCACGAGTAGTGGGCGTTCGTGGCGACGCTGGTCCCCTCGCCGTAAGCCTGGGCGATGATCCATTGGCCGTCGCGGGACGAAATCGCAAGGATCGGGTGGCGAACCAGGCTGCCACCCTTGGAGGCCGCCTGGTCGGCCGTGGCTACGCCCCAGCCGCCGTGCATGGGCTCGCCGCTTCCCGGGGCGATGGGCATCTGGAGCATGCAGGTGGGGCCGGCGTCGGTCCAGACAAACGATCGGGTCCGCTCGGGGTTCTCGAAATAGGGCGAGGCGTGCACGTTGAAGCAGGTGTTGGTGTGCACGCCCCTGAAGGGCTCGCCGGTCAGGTTGCGGATGGCAATGGTGAAGTCGACGCAGTCAAGCTTCGGCGCCAGGGTCACCCGCATCTCGGCCTTGCCCGTGAACACGCACAGGTACTCGCAGGTCCCGTCGGGTTTCCTCTCCCAACGGATGCCTTCGTTCTCGGCGGCCCAGCCCAGCGGCACGCCCGCCGCGCCAACCTGCTCCGGAAGGTTCGTGCTGAAGCTGCCCTGGGGAAAGTAGGGCACGTGAAAGACGGCGCCGTGACCCGACTGGGGCTCGATGCGGATCGGCTCCTTGCCGTGAAGCTCGCTGAGCGGTCCCGCAACGGGCTCGATCGCCGGCAGCTCAGGCGGCTTGCCGATCGGCTCCTCAACGTCGATCGGCTCGGGGGCGTCTTTAGCGCAGCGGAAGCCGAGCCAGGTGTGCCAGCGGCTCGTGTGGGCCGAGAAATCTCGGGCCGCACAGCGGAAGTGATATCGTTCGCCCAACGCGGCCCCGGCCCCCTTCACGGCGTACCAGGCCCAGTTCTGCTCGGGGCTCGGCGGCTGCGAGGGCGTCGAGGTCCACTCGGCCACGTTGCTCGCCATGTCCATCACGCCGTAAGGGCTGGCGCCGGCCGGAAACACGCCCACGGGGGTGGTGAGCGAACGGGCTTGAGGCGACTTCGGGTCGTCGCGCCGGGTGGCGTCGTCGCGCCACTCGTTCCCCCAGGGGTAAATGCGCCCGTCGGTCCCCCGGGCGGCCTTTTCCCATTCGGCCTCGGTCGGCAGCCGCATGCCGGCCCAGCGGGCGTAGGCGTCGGCGTGCTGCCAGCCGAGGCAGGTGACCGGATGGTCGGCCCTGCCCTCGGGGTAGTCGCGGCCCTGCCAGCCGGGAGGACCGCCGCGGCCCGTGGCGTCGACGAACTGCTTGTACTGTGCGTTGGTGACCGGGAAGCGATCGATCAGAAACGCCTCGACGTGAACTTTCCGCTGGGGCGCCTCGGTGAGAAAGAGCGTGGGATGGACGTCGTACTCTTCGGCCAGCCGCCGGGCTTCGTCTTCCGTCGTGCCCATCACAAACTCGCCGGCCGGGATGTAGACCATGGCGTGTTGTGGCCGGGGCTCACCGGCGTACACCTCAAAGGGCGACAAGCCGGCACTTGCCACGAAGACTGCCAGCAACGGCTTCAAGAGGCGTTGCTGCCGGGTGGATCGTTCATCGGTCGCCATTATGATGCTCCTTTGCTCTGCTCGGACGGCAAACCCTACCACTGAAACCGCTTGATCTGCTCATAAGCCGCCTCCTTGTTGCGAGGCGACGTCGCGTTTTCATTGAAGAACATGATGCCGGCGAGATTGTCGCCGGGGTAATCGAGCACCCAGTCGATCACCTCGGCAATGATCTCCGGCGTCTTGATCCACAACGGATAGTTGGCGGGGCGACGATCGCGCGTGCAGAAGTGAAGCACGCACGGGTTCGGCGCCAGACGCTCGAGCTTCTGATGGATGCCGAGCTTCGTCTCGCGAAACTGGATCGTATGGGGCACGACGTAGTCGATACCGCATGCCTTTAATTGCGGGGGGTCATGACCCCATCCCGCGGCGCACTGAGTATGCAACCACGTACCGGCGTCCGGCTTGACCCGCTTGATGTGCTCGACGTACTGGCTGAGGTAGTCGCCGACGTGCTTTCGTTTCCAGGCCTCCAATCCAGCGGCGCTTTCGTCGAAGATGGAAGCTCCCATTTCCTGACGATACTTTTCTTGAGTGTGCGGACAGAAACAATACTGAGCGCCGCCGTAACTGAGTCTTTCCAGGCCGTAGCTCGTCACGTTGGGGTGGTCGTAATACGTCAACAGATCCGCGACTTCATCCAATCCGGCCTGCCAGGCCCCGGGAGAATCGGGACAGTGAAGCCAATATTTCGACGTTTTCGCCGCCAGGGCCTCTTGTCGATTGATTTGCGGGCTGGCGGCAGGGTAGGCCGCTTGGATCCTGTCGGGGTTCCAAATGCCCCAATTCATGAACAATTGGGTCTCAATTCCGCGATCCGCGGCAGCAGCGATCACGTCCCGCACGAACTCCGTGGATTCCCGGCCGTTGATCGAGTTCGAATCCCAATAGTGCTTCAGTCTTGGATTGCGGACGGGCCAGCAATACCCGTCGTGATTGGGATCGTAGAAGCCATGGCTGATCATCATCAGGCTAAGCAGGTTCATTCGATGCTGAGCCATTTCGTCGAGGAGCCGCATGAGGGAGTCGCGGTCGCGGCCCTGGCGAGCGGTGGCCTGGTACGTGACCCCCACTTGCCAGCCGACGTATTTGAGCTTACGACCTTCGACCCGCCCAGCAACAGCAGGAGCCGCCCGCGCCCTGGAAACACCCGGCCAGTGCCACGCTACGGTGGCGGACGCAACGGCCCCGGCAATCTCCTTGATGAACTCACGACGGGCAGACGCGTTGGCTCGCGGTGTCCGTTGCTCCCTCGCTTCGGCGAACCCGGGATCGAAATTCGGTTCCATTGGCATCTTCAGGTACTTCCCTATTAGCGACCAAGCACCAGGCGACGGCCTGGCACTGCGAATCCGCTGCTTTCCAACTCGTCCGTGCCGAGTCCTTCAATCCGGTGCGAGAGCGGCGCGAGTACGGTCCCGTCGGGTAGCGTGTAGGATTCGTCGCCGAAGTTGACCGTTACGGTGACCCCGTTGGCGAAGCGGGTTTCCTGGACGCAGTGGTCGGCGGTGAGCCAGCGGTGCGAGAGCATCTCCGCGTAGCCGGTCGCCCGGGCGACGGGCGTGGCCGTCTGGTAACTTTGCACGAACCGGTCGCGGTTCTTCTCCCAGATTTCGCGGTTGAACATAAACATGGGCGGGGTGCCGTACAAAGCGTTCAGCAGGTCGCGGCGGTCCCACACCGCCGGCAGCTTGTTGTTGTAATCGCCCCAATACCACTGGGCGACCACGCAATCGTGGTAAACCAATTCCCAGAGCGGCAGGCGGTAGAAGTGGCCCGTCTGGAACTTGGCCACCTGCTCGGGGACCTCGTCGAGGATTTCCTGCATCGCGCGGCCGGAGTCGCGCACGCGGTACGGCCCCAGGCTGAGCATTCCCTCGAAATAGTGGAGATACGGCACGGCGGCCTCGTGGCCCGTCTCGCTGCCGGTCACGAGTTCGCATGATTCACTGACGAATCGCAGAAGCTCCATTTTCCAGTGCCGGCTCTCGGAACGGGTCACGGGATGATCCGGGTGGTAGCACTCGCGCCAGGGGGCGGCGGTCGTCGTGTCGATGAAACGGCAACGGTACGGGTGCGTCTCCAGTTCCGCGGGGATGCGTCGCCGGGCATACTCGACGGCCTGGCGATCGCAGAGCACGCCGCAAGGATACCACTGGCCGTCCTTGCCTTTGACGCGCCAGCCGCGGGTCCAGTCGCCGTCGGGGCCGAGCATGAGGTCGTCGGGCCAGGCCTCGGTGGTCCAGTCGGGATGGACGCCCCGAAGGTTCGGAAAGTTGGCCGGGTTCATCGTATCCTGGTAGATGTCGTACCGGCTGGTGAGCACGCCCAGATCGTTCAGCTCGCCCAACTCCTCGGGCGTCGAGCGGTGGCTCCAGAGGATGCGCTGGATGCCCCGCGACTGCATTTCCCGGCAGATGGCCACCGGGTCCGGCTGCCAGCACCAGACGTTCACTGCCCCGATGAGCCGGTCGACGTTCGGGTTTTCTTCGCGCTTCTCGGCCAGTGTCTTCAAGAGCCCGATCTGCTTGGCGTGCTCGCGGTATCGCTTGCACATGGCCACGTATCCGCCCTGGTCGAAGAAGACGTAGCGGACCCGCCGCGACGGGCCGAACTGGCCCTTCTGCGGGACCCATTGGGGCGCCAGACACAGAAGCCCGTCGATCCGCGGCACGCCGACGGCCGCGTCGTCGGGCGTTTCCACCAGGGCCATCATCCCTTGCTCCGTGTCGGTCACTCCCCACCAGCCCATACATAGCCCATGGCCGCCGTAAAGGTAATAGGACATGGGGCGGAGCGTCTCGTCATCGACCGGGTAGCTGATTCCTTCGTTGACGGGCATCACCAGGAACGTGCCCGGCCCGGTGACAAACGGCGGCGGGTAGGCGAAGTGCCCGGCCATTTCCCCGGTGGCCGACAATTCGACGACGAGTTCCGGTCGCTCGGCGTCGAGGTGGATCGCGGCCTCGATCTCGAGCACGCCGTTCGGCTCCAGGAGTCGCAGCCGGAAACCGTCCTCGATCGGCTCGGCGCCGAGCACAAAGGCGTTTCGATCGGCTCGCTGGGTCCACTTCCGGCCCGAGCGGCGGTCGACGACCGAGAGCCTGCCGTCGGCGGTGTGAAGCGTCGCTTCCAGAAGGGGATTTTGGGCGGTGAGCGTCGGGGGCAGGTTCGCCGATTGCATCTCGCTTATGGCGCCCGTTCGTTTCAGGACGGCGTCGTCGAACCACACGGTGGCCGGCCCGTTGCCGATCAGACGGGGCAGGATTGTGGCGGAACCGGGCGGAATGACGAATCGCGAGCGTAAATGACGCCACTCGTCGTCGGCGCCGGCGGTGCGCCCGCCAAATGCCCAACTGATGACTTCGTCCTTCGGGTCATGCAAGGTTACGCAGAGGGTTGCGTCGCCTTCCCCTCCGATCCGGACCCAACCGGAAAGCTCGTAGATTTCGCCCGGCTTCACGTTGAGTCGATCCGTCTGCTGAAAGCTCCAGTCGCGGGAGCCGGTGTGCTCGATCCGGACGGCCTGCCGACCGCCGTGAGCCTGCCCTGTATCGACCACGGCCCGGGCACTGGGCGTCCGCGACCAAACTTCGTTCCAGCCGGCCAGCCCCTGCTCGAAGTCGCCGCCGGTGAGCAGGTTGTCGTCTGCTTGGGCAACCGGGCGAAGGAGCAGCAAAAGGAAGAGCGTGAGTGTTGATCGCATGATGCGTTCCCCAGTTTTCACGGAAACGTCGTGGGACTCTCCAGACGGGTGTACGCCAGACAGTCTAACGTGGCGATTGGCCGCGTCAATCTTCCTCGCCTGCCGGTTTTCCGTTACAATCGGGCCATGAACGCAGTCATTCTGGTGGTCGACCGATTGCACGCCGGGTACGTCGGGGCCTACGGCAACACGTGGATCGAGACGCCGTCGCTGGACCGGCTCGCCGCGCAGTCGGTCGTCTTCGACCAGTGCTTGATCGAGAGCCCGCGGCTGAAGGATTTCTGCCGATCGGTTTGGCAGGGCTGGTCTCCGCTTTATGGGCGGAAAGCGCCGGAAGATCGGCCGGCGCTGGCCGGGCTCTTATCCGCCGCCGGGGTCGAGACGACCCTGCTGACCGACGAGCCGGCAGTGGCCGGGCATCCGCTTTCCGGGGCGTTCGACTCCCTGGTCCGGCTCGATTTGCCGGAATACCCCACCGTGGCCGACGAGTTCGACGAGACGCACCTGGCCGCGTGCTTCGCCCGCGTCGTCGACTGGATCGAGTCGGCCCGGGAGCCGTTCCTGCTGTGGTGCCATTTGACCGGCTTGGGCGGGCCGTGGGACGCGCCCTTGGAGTTCCGCGCCCGGTATGCCGAGGAGGACGACCCCGACCCGCCCGACTCGGCCGAAGTCCCCTGCCAAATGCTGGAAGACGATTACGATCCCGACCAGTTGCTGGGGATCACCCAGTCGTACGCCGGGCAAGTGTCGCTTCTGGACGTTTGCACCGGGGCACTCCTGGAGTTCCTCTCCACCAGTTCGGTTGGCCGGCACACCTTGCTCACGCTCCTCTCGCCGCGGGGATTTCCGTTGGGCGAGCATCGCCGGGTGGGGGCCCACGATGCATCGTTGTACGGTGAACTGGTGCACGTGCCGCTGTGGATGCGATTCCCCGATTCCCTGGGCGAGGCTATCCGGAGCCGGACGCTTGTCCACCCGGGCGACCTTTGGCCGACACTTCTGGATTGGTGGGGGATCGCCGATCCGCCCGCATCGCCCTCGGCCGCAAGCCTGATGCCCTTGGTGCGAGAAGAGACCGAGTCCCTCAGGGACCGGCTGTGCCTGGTGGGCGACGGCGCCGAGCGGGCGATTCGGACGCCGGCCTGGTATTTGTGAGAGACGGCCGAGCCGGAGCTATATGCCAAGCCCGACGACCGCTGGGAAGTGAACGACGTGGCCGACCGCTGCGACGAGGTGGTTGACCTCTTGCACAAGGCGTTTTCCGAGTACGAGCGATGGCTCCGCTCGGGAAAGCTGGAAAGCCTGGGGTCAATGGAGGAAATCCTCATGACGGGGCCGGACTGAGCGGGCGCACAACAAAACCCACGCCGGTTTGAAGGGCGTGGGTCTCGTCGGGGGTGGGTGGAACCGAATCGCGCTTTGGCGGTTACACGCGCTGCTCTTCCTTTTTCTCGCTCTTCTCCGCGGGCGCCTCTTCCTTGTCCGGAGGGGTCTCTTCGAGTCGCGGCACGGGAGCCTTCACCCGGGGACGTGAGGAGCGCAGCTCATCGAGCGACTTGTGGAGTTCCTCCATTCGGCGGTTGAGCTCCTCCAGCCGTTTTTCCAGGCGACCCTGCGGAACGCCTTCCCAATCAGGCATGGGCACTTGGGGAACGAAGTCGAAGTCGTACGACCAACGATTGGGGCGCGGGACCGGGATCTTTCCGCTCGGGCGAGGCGCAGCGCCGCCCAGCATCCGCTGCAAGTGGGGCCGGACGTCGTCGGGAAGCTGGTCCAGCGTGTCCTCGGTCACTTCCCACGTTTCGTCGCCCCGCTTGACCACGATCTTCGCGGGCTCGTCGCCCGCCTTGGTGATCGTGATCGCCATGTTGCCGGGCATGGGAGCGTGCGACTCAGCGTCGGGCGGAAGAATCGTGCCCGGGCCCCAGAAGCGGAACCTCCAAGGCGGTTTTCCGCCCTCTCCGGGCCGGAACTCCTCGAAGTATTTTCGGAGACCGTCCCAATCGGGAACTCCAGGTGCCCTCGGCTGGAGCGTCGGAGGGGGCATTTCAGGTCGCTTTTCCGGCGTAACCTTGATCTGGATTGCCTTGCCGGCGCGGACCACGTCGAGCGTCAGCTCCTTGTCCTTGGCCGCATCGACCGCGTCGATCAGATCCTGGAGCCCCCCAAGCGGCTTGTCGCCCGCCTTCACGAGGACGTCGTACTGCTGGATCCCCGCTTTGGCGGCGGGGCTGTCGGCCACGACCTGCTCGACCGCGAGACCCTGATCCTCCGCCAGGCCCGACTGGGCCCGGAGCGCCTCTTGAACCGGATAACACCCGAGCCCGATCCAGTAATCGCTCAGCTCAATGGGCGGGCCCGGCATCTCGATTGTTCCGGGTTCGGCAAGATCAAGATCCAATTCGGATTCGGGTGGTTCGGCGGCTTGGGCCATGCCGACCGACGCGACTGCGAGTGCGACGGCGAAAAGCCAGCCGGCACGTCGCGTGCACAAGTTTCTCCACATCGTACATCTCCTTTACGCAAGAATGGTGGGAGGGATTGTCTTATTGATACGCCGGGTTGCCCACGTAGCGGAACTCGACTTGCTCAAACGGCACGACGACCCGGCGACCGTCGTCGAGCTGAAACGGAACCAACCGGCGATGACGGCTCACCCCGTGTCCGTTCTCTTTCAGGGCCCGCACAAGGTCGGGAGGCACCACCTGGGCGAATTCTTCGGGCCACGCCTCCTCGAGGTGGTCCCTCTGCCTGGCCGGCAGTTGGATCGGTCCGACGCCGTCGGGTCCGAGGCCCACCGGGAGAGTGACGAGCTGCCAGGAGTCGGCGGGCCCATCGGCAGCGGGGGCAGCCCTCGGCTCGTCTCGCGCGGGAGCAGGCCGCTCGGGCCCTTGCGGGGCGCCGGCGATTTGCGCGGGCGGTGGAGCGCCTCCCGTTTCGGGTCGCCAGAAGCCGTCGAACATTAAGCCGAGGCCCAACGCGACCAGGAAGCTGGCCGCCGCCGATAGCACCGTGGTCCAGCGTCCGGCCGGGAAGCCGGATCGTCGCCGCGCCGGGGCGACTTGAACGGGTGAATCCGCCTCCCGCCGGATGCCACCCAGCTCATCTTTCCAGCTCTGTGCCTCGAAAAACGCCAACGCGCAACGCCGCCATCCGCCCGGAAGGTCGTCGAGGGTGGACAAAAGGT
>JBDRTC010000925.1:0-7968 GCA_043824335.1 Planctomycetota bacterium
AAATCAACCTGGTCGACGTCGTCTTACCCACCCGCAGCGGCATCGACATCCGCCGCCGCTGCGTTACCCAGCCGACAGAGCACCAAGCCATCCTCCTCCACCGGATGGGGCTCCGTCTCCCCCGACAGACACAGCCGTGAGCCAAATGTAGTGAAGACTTTCGGGCCCCGACCCCCAAAAACAAGGCATTTGCGCTCACAACTGTGGAACTTGGGCTAGAGAAAAGGTATCCGGCGGAGTGGGGCACCGCTTGGCAAGCAGCCCCTTGGGGGCTATCCCCCGAGAACGGCCAGAAGGATCCCCGCCAGCAGGCTCACGCCGACCGCCAGGGCCGTGAACCCTCCCAGCGTGATGAAGAGGAGCACGTCGCGCGAGGGGATCGTCGTTCTGAGCTGATCCAGCTTGCCTTCCCGGCGCATGCGTTCGATGTATTCAGGGCGTTCCTCCTCGAGCTCTTCCTCGCTCACCAGGCCGATCAAGACCGACTTGTCCATGGGGAACTTCTCCGGCCGAAGATGCGTGGCGAAGAAGTGGATCGCAAAGACAAAGCCGGTGGCCAAGAGCGCCTGCGTCGAGTGGATCACTTTGGCGATGTTCAACGCGCTGCCGGGCAGGAAAAGGCAGAAGAAGCTGGGGAACCAGAGGACGAGCCCCGTGGCTCCGATGATCACGATGTCGGCGCACGCGCCCCAGAAGTCGAACTTCTCCCAGTAGCTCCATCGTTCGAAGGTAGGCTTCCGGCCGAGGCCGAAGAACCATCGGATCATCTTGAGAATGTCTTTGAGGTCGCGGAAATTCGGAACCGGCGAATCGGGCCCGAAGACGACGCGAAACGGGGAGACGCCGCGAGTCCAGCCGGCGAGCAAACGTGCCAGCATTCGGAAGCCGTAGACGACCAGGCAGGCGACGTTCACCAGTCCAAAGAGCCGGTGCCAGAAGGCCGTCGACTCGAACCCTCCCATCGTATTGGCCAGCACCTTGGCCCACTCGCAATGGCTGTACTTCAAGGGAAGTCCCGTGGCGGCGAGTCCCAGGAAAGACATGACCATGAGCAGGTGAGCGACCCGGTGAAACGGCCGGAACCGCACGTAGGCCGCGTGGCCGGGCACCAGGGCTTCGGGACGGCCGTTTTTCGCCACGTCGATCACGCCCCGGATGAACCAGAGGACCGAGTGGAGGCCGAAAAAGCCAAACGTCGAGAACAGGAACGTCAACAGCACCAGGTACACCCAGTGCAGCACGGGATCGCGCTTTGCATTGCGGTGATCGGCGTGAGGATCGAAGTCGGCGAAATTGCGGGTGGCGCGAGGGTGGCACTGGCGGCAGGTCTGGAGCCGATTGGCCGAAGAGAGCTTGGATCGAGGGTCGCTGGCGGGGAGCACGTCGTGGGCGCCGTGGCAGTCGGCGCACGTGGCCGCCGGTCCGTAGCCCAACTCGCTTAGCGCCCCGTGCATGCTGATCGCGTAGCCGCTGGAGAGATCGGCGTGACAATCCTTGCAGCGGCCCGACAAACCCAGCCGGAAGCCCGTCGATTCGGGGCGGGGCGACTCGTGCCCCCGGTGGCAATCCGTGCAGGTCGCGGTCCGCCTCGGCGCTTCGCCCGAGGCCGCGCTCTCCGTATCTCCTTCCTCTCCTTCGGGCCGATCCTTTTGACTGTGCACGCTCTCTTCGAGCCGCTCTTCGATGAGCTTGTGGCATACTGCACAGGTGGCGCCGACGCTGGCGGGGTGGAGCGTCGACCGTTCGTCGGAGGCCGGATAGACGCCGTGAGCGCCGTGGCAATCGGCACAGATCGCCGTGACCAGAAGCCCCGAGTGTTCCAGCCCACGGCCGTGCGCGCTCGCCCAGTACTCGTCGAGCGGCTTCTCGTGGCAACTGCCGCAGAACCGGATCTGGTTGTCCACGAACACGCCGGTTCGGCCGGCCCGAACGGAGAGCATGCCGTGCGCCTTGGGCCCATGACACGCGCGGCAATCGGAGGGCACGTCGCGGTCCGTTTCCGCTTTCTTTTCCGCCTCGGCGTGCACGTCGGCGCCAAGAGCGAGCGCCTGCTCCTCGTGGCACCTGGCACAAGCCTTCCAGGTTTCTTCCAAGGGGGTCCGGAAGCCGTCCTCCTGGGCGTGCAGCGCGCCGGGATCGAAAACGGCCGGGTCGCCTCCGTGGCAATCGTGGCAGTTGACGCCCCCCAGGAAGTGAACGTCCTCGGCCAGACCCTCCCGGGGAATGAACAGCCGCATCTGGTCGGCTTCCCACAGGTCGGGTTCGCCGTGGCACGCCGCGCAGGCGTCGTCTTCCAAGGGGAGCCCGGAACCGGCGAGTGGCTGGGCAACAACGTCGGTCGTACCGGCCGCCAGGCACGCGGCCCCGAGCAGAAGCCCAAGGAGCGTTCTCACTGGAGTCGTTCCGCCCTTTCCGGCAACGTTCCGTTTGGCCTTGGTCCCGGTGCGCTTCCACCGCCGCGTTAGCTTAGCCCGTACTTGGCCAGCTTGTCGCGGAAGGTGGAGGCCTTCAAGCCCAAGGCGGCGGCGGCGGCCGTTTTGTTGCCGCCGGTGGCCTTCAGGGCGTTTTCCAGCAGTTCCCGCTCGGTCCGCTCGATAACCGAATTGAAGTTTGGCTCAACGCCGCCGTCGCGGTCGGCCACGTCGTTCCCCTCAGACGCAGTCGGCTGCTCGAGGTTGCGGCACGCTTCGATGATCTCGACCACCTCTCCCGATTCGTCGAATACCGGGCTCGCGGTGATCTCCACGAGCACCTCGTTGCCGTCGGCGTCCCGGTGAGTGTGCCTAACGGTTACCGGCCGTTTGGTCTCGACGACCTGCTCCAGCGTACACTTCTCCCCCAACTCCGGGCAGGCGGCGTTGCTGTGGTGCAAGAGTTGGTGGCAGGTCATGGAATCGGTGCCGGAACCCTTCTGCCTGGCCATCTCCCGCGCGGCCCGGTTGGCCAGGACAATCCGGTGATTCCGGTCAATGACCAACGCCACGTCGGGGATTCCGTCGACGAGTGTGCGAAGAAAGGCTCGTGTTCCTCGTTGCTGCTCTCCCGCCCCAACGCCTTCCAGGGTCGATCCGCCGCTCTTGGCGAACAGTGCATCGGAGAACAGGCCGAGCACGGTGCCGCTGGCGATGGCGCTGCCGACCGCCAGATAGGCCAAGGCATGAACCGGCGCGATGACGTAGGCCACCAGCACGCCGGCCAGGAATCCCATGGCGATCAAGACCGCCTGCCGGGTCCTGTTGTGAACGGCCCTCCTCGCGGGCGTCGGGGCAACCGCTTCGGACCGGCCTTCCTCGCGCTGGGGGGATCTCGCCTTAGCGGGCGCCGCCGTGCTGGAGCGGGGCATCGCGGTTGAGAAGACCGGCGCCGTCACCCGCGGCGGCTGCGCGAGGACCGCGGCGGTCGCCTCGCTCAAGCGTCTGGGGCTGAGCGGTTTTTCGAGGTAGTCGAAAATACCCAGCTTTCTGGCCTGCTCGGCCGACTGCTGGCTCGGGTAGCCCGTGATAACGACGATGCGGACTTCGGGAAACTCCTCCGCCATCGCCCGGATGACCTCGAGCCCGTCCATGTCGGGCATTCTCAGGTCGGTGAGCATCACGTCGAACGGCTCGGCGCGGCACGCCCGAAGCGCGTCGTGTCCGCTCCCGGCGGTGCGGACGGAGTACCCCGCTTCCGTCAGGGCCCGTTGGCAACTGTCGCGTACGATCTTCTCGTCGTCCACGACCAGGATTCGCTTCTCGAGGACAACCATTTCAGCACCTTTCCAACATTTTCCAGGGTTTGCAGGCCAGCACCTGTGAGACCACCGTGCGAAGCGTTTGTGGCACGAACGGCTTGGTCACAAAGTCGAACGCGCCCAAGCGGATCGATTCCTTGGCGTTCTCAACGGAGGGGTAACCCGTAATCACCACAACCTCCGTCTCGGGCGAGGCCTTTCGGATGGCTCGCAGCACCGTGAGGCCTCCGGAGCCGGGGATTCTGAGGTCCAAAATCGCGACGTCGTAGCAATCGCTCTCGATCTTGCGTAGTGCCTCTTCGCCCGTCTGCGCGATGCTCACGTCGTAACCGTCCTCGCCCAGGACTCTCAGGCAACTCCGGCACATGATGGCCTCGTCGTCAACGACCAAGATTTTTGCGGGAAGCCGCATGGCTCACTTCCAGGCGAGAAATTCCCGAGTTGGGGGACTGCGAAGAGCAGGTCGCAAACGCCGTGCCGCCCACTGCCAAAGAAAGCCCACGGATCGGCGTGGGCAGTGGAAGTCTTTTCCGGGGAATCAGTTGCGCCCTGGGAGGTTCTTCGCAATGCGGTGGACGAGACTGGTCTGGTACGACGTGGTGCCTGTTTTTCCTATGCACTAGACCCAGGCATATCCTCGCAAATTCCCGGCTTTCACGCCCAATTGGGCACGAGCGAGGTGCGTGGCACGCTTATGCACCCCGTGAGGAAGAACATGCACCCCGTAGAGCGCTACGAGTCGCACTGATCGAGGGGCTCCTCGGGCCGTACGATCTCGTACTTGCGCATCAAGGCCTGGAAGTTGGGACGCAGCATCCCCACCTCGGCAGCGGCCCGCGTGACGTTCCCCTCGTTTCGTCTCAGGGCTTCGGTGACGAAGCGGCGCTCCACCTCCTCGACCGCCTTTTCTCGCAGCTCTTTCTTCTTCTGCTTGAGGTCCTCGCTCGTCATCGGCACGGAAACGGTCAGGCGCGGAGCGTTGTCGCGGATCTCCAGGGGCAACTGCGCGCTTTGGATCGTGCTGCCCGTGGCGAGCACGACGGCCCGGTGGACGACGTTCTCCAACTCCCGAACATTCCCGGGCCAATCGTAGTCGACCAGGAGGCTGAGGGCATCGGGAGCGATCTCCGACACGTTGCACCCGGTTTCTTCCCGAAACTTCTTCAAGAAGTGCATCGCCAGGGCGGGAACGTCTCCCTGCCGGTTTCGCAGCGGCGGAACGTAGACCGGCACGATGTTCAGCCGGTAGAAGAGGTCCTCGCGGAAGGACCCTTCGGCGACCATCGCGTTGAGATCCTTGTTTGTGGCGGCGATCAGTCGCACGTCGGTCTTCCGTTCCCGGGTATCCCCAACCGGCGTGAACACGCGCTCCTGCAAGACGCGCAGGAGCTTCGCCTGAAGCATGACGGAGGTGTTGCCGATCTCGTCGAGGAGGAGGGTGCCGCCGTCGGCGACCTCGAAAAGCCCCTTCTTTGCCGACAGGGCCCCCGTAAAGGCGCCCTTGGCGTGCCCGAAAAGCTCGCTCTCCAGCAGGCTGTCGTGCAGCGCGCCGAAGACGACGGCGACGAACCGCAGGGTTTTGCGGCGGCTGTTGAAGTGGAACGCCCCGGCGAGCAGCACATTGCCCGTGCCGCTTTCGCCGCGAATGAGCACCGTGGTGTTGGTGCAGGCCACCCGCACGATGAGGTCGTACACCGCCTGCATTTCCTTGCCCCGGCCGATCATGTTGTCGAACTTGTATCGGGACTCCAGCTCGCGGCGGAGGTAGCGGTTCTCGGATCGGATCTCCCGGGCCTCGAGCGCCTTGCCGACGGCGACGATGAGCTGATCGGGGCTCAACGGCTTGGGAACGTAGTCGAAGGCGCCGAGCTTGATCGCTTCCACCGCGGTCGATATTTGGGCGAAGCCGGTCATGATGACGACCTCGGTGTCCGGGCGCACGGCCTTGGCCCTGCGGAGGAACTCCATGCCGTCGATTCCCGGCATCTTCAGGTCGACGAGGATGACGTCGTACGGGGTCCGCTCGGCCATCACGAGCCCGTCCCTGGGGTCCAGGCTGGTGTCGACCTCGTGCCCTTCCTCCGACAGCAGGCGGTCGCAACTCCGGCACACGACGTCTTCGTCGTCGACGACCAGGATCCTCGCGTTCGTCATTTCAGATCACCTCGATTCCCATTCATGCGGATTCGCCGCCCGAGCCGCGGGTGGGCAGCCTGATCGTGAAGGTCGTCCCTACTCCCGGCGTACTTTCCACGGCGATAGAGCCGCCGTGGCGCTCGATGATTCCATAGGAGACCGCCAACCCGAGGCCCGTCCCCTGGCCCACGTCCTTTGAAGTGAAGAAGGGATCGAAGACCTTGCCGATGCTCTCCGGCGGGATGCCCACGCCCGTGTCGCGTATCACGATCTGAAGTTGGTCACAAACGGCCGTTCCGTCGTCCGATTCCGAGTCGAGGACCGCCGGCGCTCGCGTTTGGATCGTCAGGCGCCCGCCGTCCGGCATCGCCTCGCTGGCGTTGACCAGAAGATTGAGGAAAACCTGTTGCATCTGGCCCGCGTCGGCCAAGACCTGGGGCAGGTCGGGGGCGAGGTCGCGCTCGATCTCGATGTTGTGGAAAAGGACCTGGCGCTCCACCAGCGCGATCGCCTGCTCGATGATGGCGTTCACGTTCTGGCTCTTTTTCTCGTGGGAGCTTTCGCGGGAGAAGTCGAGCAGTTGCCGGATGATCCTGGCGCAGCGCTCCGTCTGGCTGACGATAACCTGGAGGTCCTCCTTCTCCTGAGAGTCGTCGGGTATCTTTTTCGCCAATAGATGCGCGAAGGTCAGGATGCCCGTCAGCGGGCTGTTCAACTCGTGGGCCACGCCGGCCGCCAAGAGGCCGATGGAAGAGAGCTTCTCGGACCGGACGACCTGAGCCTGCGCCAGCGTCAAGTCGCGAGTCTTGTTCTCGACCTCCTCCTCCAGCTTATGCGCCCAGTCGCTCCGCTCCGCGCGGGCTCTCCGCAAGTCCTCCGTCATCTTGCCGAACGATCGGGCGAGATGTCCGATTTCATCGGCGCTGGTGGCCTCGATCGTGCAGTCGAGGTCCCCCTGGGCAACCCTCTGGGTGCAGTCGAGCAGGCGCGCGACGGGCTGGTTCACGAACCGGTCGATGAACAATCCCACCAGCCCGCAGATCAGCACGGTGGAAACGAACCCCAAGACGATCGCCCCACGCGTCGTCTGCGCCACGCGCCGGTCGGCCTCCTTCAGGGAGACGCCGACGTCGACGACCCCCAGCAGGCTTTGTGTTTCGGAATGAGCATGGCACGCGGCGGTCCAGCAGGAGGGTTCGTTGTAGATGACGTCGATCGCCGCCAGCGTGCGGTGCCCGCGGTCCGTCTGGAAAACCCTCGCCCGCTCGACCGTATCGAGCTTCGTGAGCGGCTTTTCCGCTTCGTGGCACTGATAGCAGGCCTCGGCCTTCCGGTCCACCACGCGATTGATCTCGCCCGGGTCCGACGAGTACATGATGACGCCCTGCTTGTTCAGAATCCGGACGTGCTCGATGCCCTCCTGCTGGCCGACGTCCTCGATCATCTTGTGGACGTCCTCCCCGCGAGACTGCAGCATGGCGTGCCGGGTGCTCCGCCGGATCGTGTTGGCCAGCCGCAGGGTGCTCAGCTTCGCTTCGGCGAGGACCTCCGCGCTCTGGGTCCGCACGGTCAGGTAGGTGTGGAATCCGCCGTACGCGATCAACACGCAGGCCAGCGGGATGACCAGCCGCCGGCGAAGGGTCATGGATGGCATCGGGGCTCTACTCCTGGTGCCGCCGCGGCCTCTTGGAAGAGGTTTTCGCCGGTCTGCTCGTTGATCAGCAATTCTTGAACACCCATGCTGACTTCCATGCCCCCGGAATCGCGAATCATTTCCTTCCCCCCTTCCATGTCGCCGCCTATATACTTGGAGGCCAGCACCAGAAACAGGATCTCGTTGGGGAAAGAAAGGAGATGCTTGTCTGACAGATATCGGATCCAATCTTTCAGCCCGGATTCTTCAAAATCCGTCTGCCCGGAATCCTCCTGAGGAAAATCGCGGTAGAGTCGCCGCATCCACACGAAGTGATACCGTCCCCACAGCAGGAAGGCCCCCAGCAGGCCCCACGAAAGTGACCGATAAGCCAGGAAGAGCACCCGGCCGTAGGGCGAGAGAAGCGCCTCGGCCTCGGCGAAGCCCGTATCGGCGCCCGCGTGAT
>JBDRTC010000926.1:0-9127 GCA_043824335.1 Planctomycetota bacterium
GAGCTGTTCGCCGCCTTTCCCCCTGCCGATCTTCGCAGCAAGCCCGACGAGCTGAAGGCCTCGATCCGCGCCTGGACCCACGCCCGGCTTATGGCCGATCTCGACACGGCCTACGCCGAAGGCCGCTACGACGACGCCGTGCGGCTGTTAGGTGAGATCAGAAACGTTGCAGTGAGCCCTGAGTGACCACAACTTCATGTAGAACTTCATTTAGCCCCGGGTGAACACACCGGCTCGCGATTCGGGAATCTCCAGCCAAATTCGCTGACGACGGGCGGTCACGCCGCGCTTTGGCCCTTCTTGGCCAGGCGGCGCATGCCGGGGGCGACGTGCTTCAGCGTGTCGTCGTCTTGCTTGGGGCTGAGCTGGTTCGAGAGGAACGTCTCGAAGACCAAGGCGAGGAGCACGGCGGAGAGAAACAGCTCCCAAAGGCTTGTCCCTTCGCGGAGCCAGGCGAACGTACTGGAGAGGTCGTCCGGATTTTCGGCGAACACCAACGGCGTGGGGGCAAACCGTTCCTCCAGCTCCGCTCGGGCGATCTTAGTCGTCTTTCTTGCCTCGTCGGGATCGACGTTGACCGAGTACGCGAACTGCGTGGGACGCACCGTCTCCAAGAGCCGCAGGACGTAGATGCCCACGTCGTGGGTGTCGGCGTAGCGGAACGAGTTGGGGCGGTTCCCTTCTTCGTCGGGCTCCATCGTCAGCCGGATCGTCGCCCCGGAAGGGCACAGCACTTCCACGCCCTGCGGACGGATCTCGTCTTCAAAAGGGATCACGATCGGCGCGCCGGCCACCGCTTGGTGCCGGGCCTGTTCGGCGCCGGCCAGCTCGAACGTGAGCCGGGCCAAAAGCGGCAAAAAGAGCGGGCGCACCGGCAGGTTCGTCCAACCGACGTGCGCGCTCGTGCCGAGCATCGTCACCGTCCCTTGCTCCACGCTCCGCTGGACCAGAAGCGGCTCGCCGTCGTCGAGCCGGGCCATCACCCGGGCGTCGCTCGCCCCGGCGGTGTCCATGCGCACGTGCTTGTAGACGAGCACCGACTGGTACAGCGACGCCGGCTCGACCAGGTGCTCGAGCGCCTTGTGTTCCTTGTCAAAGAAGCTGATGTGCCAACTATCGCGGTCTTCGCCGGGCTGCGGCGCGCGGACATCCACCAGCGGCGCGGGGAGCAAACCCTCTCGGGCGTCGGCGTTCATCTGGTTGTACGCCTCGGGCGCGACGTTGTCGCCCGAGATCCAGACGAGATGGCCCCCGTTTGTGACGTACGTGCGGAGCCGCTCGGCGGTGTCGACGTCGAGGGCGGGAAGGTTCACGCAGTAGATCACGGTGTAGTTGGAAAGGGGCTCGCCCGACAGTTCTCCGGCCGTGAGGCTTGTGGTGCGAATTGCCCAACCGCCCGCCCTGGCCGGGGCCAGCGCCTGCTCGACGTAGAAGGAGTCCTCCAGATACGCGATTTCGTGCCGCTCGGGCTTGACGACGGCCACCGGAATGCCCTGATCGACCTCCATGGTGAAGAACCGCCGGTCGTCGAGCTTCGAGCCGTCGTCGCCCGCCAGGCAGACCTCGCCCCGGTGCAATCCGCCGCGGGCGAAGGTGAACTGGAAGTCGTGCTTCAGCGTGCCCTCGGGCGCGAGGCTGAGTTCCGGGCTGCTGTACTGCTTGGCGCCGTCGACGTGGAGTTCCAGGCGGGTCGTTTGGGCGACCGTTGCCGCGTTTACCAGCTCCACCGTGGCCCTGACCGGCACTTCGGCCACCGGCACGACGGCCTGTAAATCGATGTCCACGACCGCCACGTTCGGCTTGGGCGCGCGGTGGCAATCGACGAAGATGATCGGGATGTCGCGCGCCTTCTCGTCGGCGACGCTCGCGGTTGCCTCTGCATTCGCGCCGCCTGGGCTTTCCGCGTCCTTCTTGAGACCTTCCCAGGAAAGCTCCTGGAGATCGGAGACCACGAAGATTTCCTTGTTGGGGGCTTCGGACTCGGCGAGCAGGTTTCGCGCGTCGTGAACCTTCGCGGCCAGGTCGGCCCGCTCGTAGCTGACGGCGCACGCGCTGAGGATCTGGCGGACCTTATCGTGGGAGCGGTCGAGCTTGCCCAACTCGGGAAAATCGGGTCCGCCGGTCAGGTAGAGGGCTACGCGATCGCCGTCCTGAAGCTCGTCCATGATTTGAATCGCCGCCCCCACGCCGGTTTCAAATCGAAACCGGTCGTTGTCGATTGCGCCCATGCTGGCCGAGTTGTCGAGGATGACGGCCACCGCCGTGGCGGCCCCGCCGCCCAAGAGCGACTTGAGGCTCGTGAGCGTGGGCTTGGCCAGGCCCAAAGCGATCAAGAGGAGCACGGCCATGCGCAGCAGCATCAGGAGCACGTCCTGGATTCGCCGCCGCCGCCGGGTCTTTTCCACGCTGATTCGGAGAAACCGCAGGGTGCTGAACGGCAACTCCTTCGCCCTCTGGTGATGGATCATGTGCAGGATCACCGGGATGACCGCCGCGAAGCCGGCAAACAAGAAGGCTGCTGCGCCGAATGTCATGGCATGTTGCGCTTGGCGATGTATCGTGAGAGCATGAAGTCGTAGGGGACCGAGGTGTCGGTCATTACGTAGTCGATCCGGGTCTCCGCGCAGGCGCGGCGGTACGCCTCGATGAACGCCTCGATCTGCTCGACGTAGGCGTCGCGGACGTAGACCGGATCGATCTGGAGCCGCTCGTTCGTTTCCAGGTCGTAGAACGACGTGACCTCGCGGAAGGGGAAGTCGATCTCCGCCTTGTCGAACACGTGGAAGACGATCACCTCGTGCTTCCGGTGGCGGAAGTGGTGGAGTGCCCGCATCACGGCGTCCGGCTCGTCGTAGAGGTCGCTCACCAGCACGATCAGGCACCGCTTCTTGAAACGGTTCGCCAGCTTGTGCAGGGTTTCGGCGACGTCGGTCTTCGCGCCCGGCTTGATCGCTTCAAGCTGGCGCATCATTTCGCCGAAGTGCTGCGGCGAGCTGCGGGCCGGCATGTCGAGGCGGATCTCGGTGTCGAACGTGGTCAACCCGACCGAGTCTTGCTGGCGCGTCATCAGGTAAGCCAGGATCGCGGTCAGATGGGCGGCGTAGTCGTACTTGGTGATGTTCCCCTCGTGGCTGTAGGCCATCGAGCCACTCGTGTCCAGAAGGATCTGGACCCGCATGTTCGTCTCTTCCTCGTACTGCTTGATGTAGAGCCGGTCGGTGCGGGCCAACATCTTGTAGTCGAGGTGCCGCGGATCGTCGCCGGCGGTGTACTCTCGGTGCTCGGCAAACTCCACGCTGAATCCCTTGTAGGGGCTGGCGTGGAGGCCGGAAATGGCCCCCTCGACCACGCCCCGGGCGACCATCTGAAGGTTCTTCACCCGGGCCAACGCCGAGGGTTCGAGATAGCGGTATCCGGTTTGCGGACTCATCGCAACTGAAACCTCCTCCGCAAGATCCACTCGGCGCTCAACAGCCCGACGAACAGCACCCAGAACCCCGGCGGCCAGAAGAGCGGCCTCTCCATGTAGATGCGCTTCTTGCGCTGCGTGCGATCGAGCTGATCGATCAAGTGGGCGGCCGTCGAGATGTGCACCGAGCGGCCGCCCGAGTTCGCGGCGATCTCGGCAAGGGTCTTCTCGTCGAGGTCGAGCTTCTCGAACTCGAGGTTGGGCCGGCCGACCTCCACGGCGATCTTGTCGGCCGTGAGCATCTTTGAGAAGAGCTCACCGAGCCGGGCCTCGACCGCGATTTCGTAGCCACCGGCCGTCGTGGGCTCATAGGTTCCGCCGTAGTGACCTCCCGGGCCGGGCACGACGGTCATCTCCACCTCGTCGGTCCGGCCGCCGGGTCCACGGACCTTGGCCACCACGGCGGCCGCATCGGTGCCTTCGCCCTCCTGGCCGCGGACCACCGCGGAAACGGTGATCCTCTCTTCCGGCTCGTAGTAGCCCTTGTCGGTGCTTGCGACGATGCCAGCCTCCGCGGTCACCTCCGAGGTCCGCCCGGCGAGCCAACGGACCATCTGCCCCCAGAACTGCAAGAAGGGCGAATCCTGGTCGAGGGCCCGAGGTCCCTGCTGCCAGTTTCGGGTGGTATCGCCGCTGAAGACTGCGGTGCGTCCCTTGTCGACCGGCTGGACGGCCAGGACCGGCATGGGATCGGCCTCCAGCGGGCAGGTGGCCAGGACCGTTGCCCCGGGCCGCGCCGGGCCCACTCGGGTGCTCCCGTTCAGCGGAGGCAGCCCGGCCACTTTTGGCCCTCCGCCCTGGGTCGCAAAGAAGTCGGCGATGTTGGCAAAGATCGGGTGACGGGCGCCGTCGGGGGTCAGGGTTGGGAGAAACGGGTCGGTCACTTGCCCCGTGTCGCGGTCTCCCAAGAGGACGGGCAGGATTTCGCCCAACGGGGTTCCGGCGTAGCCGCCCGGCCCGAGGCTGTGGTAGCCGCCGAGCATCACCAGGCCCGCTCCGTCGCGAATCCGCCGGACGAACAGCTCCTGCTGCTCGGGACGGATGTACGAGCTATCGAGGTCGCCGAAGATAAAGACGTCGAAGTTATTGACGGATTCCGGATCGGAGGGGATCGAGCTCAGCTCAAGCCCCTCCATGTTCGACCGCTTCAAGAACACGTTGGTCCGGGTTTGCAGAAGCGCGCAGAATTCCAGGTCCGGGTCCTTCGAGAGAAAGCGCTGGACCAGCGCCCCGTACTCGGCCCGAAGCGTCCCTTCCAGGTACAGCACTCGGATGCCCGGCTCCACGACCAGGGCCACGGCCGACCGCCGGTTGTTCTCTTCGATCTTCTCCTCGCCCTTCTCCTTGCCCACCGGCGGCACGCGAACCGTGTAGGTGTGGCGACCCTCCACGGTGGGACGTATCTCGAACTCCACTTCCTGCGAGCCTTCGACCTCATCGAGCCTCAGTTCCGTTTCTTCGAGCGTTTGGCCGTCATCCTCCAGGAGCACGTTAACCACCCGTCCCGCCAGACCGACTCCTTCGACCGAGGCCGTGATCCTCGCCTTGTTGTTGAGCATCAGGCGGTCGGGACAGTCTATCGCGGTGACCTGGACGTCGCGGTACGACACGTCGCTTCGCAGGCTCGCGCCCACGCCGACCGTGTGTACGGGAATCCCTATCGAAAGCGCCACCTCCTCGGGCTTTCCGGCCGAGTTGTGGATGCCGTCGGAGACCATGATCACCGCTTCGACGTCTCGGCGGGGGAGCTTTCTGGCAGCGGCGTCGAGCGCCCTGGAAAGCGAGGTCGCCTTGCCTTCGGGGGCCAGTCCGATCAGTTGCGTGACCTCGTCGAGCGGTCGGGCCCGCTCGGAAAACTCGATAAGCTGCAGGTTGAAGTCCTCGTCCAATTGGTCCCACCAATGCTCGATCTGCTGGCGGGCCTGGTTGAACCGGGTCATGCCGCTGGCGTCGTCGGCGATGCTCATTGAGGAGGACGCGTCCAACAAGAAGATCAAGGCGGGTTGCTCTTTGAGGTCCTTGTGGTAGCTGAAAACCGGCTTGAACAAGAGAAGCACGAGGATGAGGATCGTCAGAATCCGTAGCGCGAGCAAGGTCTGCCACTGCCCTCGGCGAAGCATTCCGAAGGCCCGGTAGTAGAAGAGTGCGGAGAGCAATACCGCGACCGCCGCCACGGCGAGCATCGTCGCAGGGCTGTAGCCTCGTTCCAGCGTGAGTTCAAACACGGGGTGACCGTCGCCTTGAAAAGTCCTTATCGAGCCTCACTCGTTCCTTGTCCGGCGTCGTTTCATTGGGACCCGGCTTTCCCGGTCCTGGCTCGGCTGCCGGAGGCCTCCTTTGCCGGGTGGTGCCCGGCCGCTTTGCGCCGGCCTTCCTCAAGGGCCTCCTCTCCCAGCTTAATCAGACGGACATAAGCCAGCCCCTTCAGGTCGTCGCCCGGCTCGCCCTTATCGCGCTTACGGAGCAGAAACCTCTGCGCTTCCGCCTCGGGACGATAACTGGTGGAGGGTGTCGCCTTGTGGTCGGCATACGGCTTCACGAAGATGATCTCCGCCAAGGGGCCGGCGATGGTGCGGTCGTCCTGGAGCGTAATCGTGTGGACGTACTCTCTCGCCGGATATTGTCGGCCCGTGTAGTACTTTTCGTTCTTGGTCAGCTCCTTGAACCGCCATTCCTTCTCCATCCACTCTTTGAGCACCTTGCACTCGATCTGCTTGACCACGCGCAGGGGAATCTCGCGCTGCCGCTTGAGCGACTCGTCGTAGACCTTCAGCCGCTTGTCCCGCGTCATGTAGACGGCCCCCGGATAGACTTTCCCGTCAAAGGTCTCCAGATACCCGGGCACCGCGTCCTCGCGCTCGTGCCGCACCGGGCCGAAAGGATTGAGGGCCGGCGGTTCCGCCCCGTCGGCCACCCGGCCCGTGGGCAGAGCCCACAGCGAGAGGAGGCACAGGACGCCTGCCGTCGAACACAACGGACGGTGCGATGAGGCCGACATGGCAGGATCTCCCTTCGCCGCGGAAACGAAAGAGCCTTCTCGGGTTTGCAGGACGCCGGCCGTTGCGATGTCCCGCGTCAGGTTTGCTCGGCTGTTTGTCTGCTCGCCTGCTCCAAAAAATGTCCCTGAGTCTATTTGTACTCCAAAAGGGTTGTTTTTGCACGCCCGGCCAAACCGTGTCTGCCGAAACGTGACAAGAGAGCGGGTGAAGTGCCTACAATTCAGTCCTTGCGATCCCGACTCGCTTTCCGTGCCCCTAAAGGGTGGTTCGGTGCGTGGCACGAGGCCGCAATTCTCTTGCCCCACCCGCAAAAACACGGGGTTTCCTGAGTTCCTTGACACTACCCCCCAGCAGTGATCCGGCTCCTGTCGCCCCGAGCTGCGTTCCAAAATCGGTGGTTTGCTGGGACGTCCGAGGATAGGTATGAGATTATCGATTGGTGACGGGTTGTAGGGCCCCGCCTTCTTCTGACACCAGGCAATATGCTCGTTGCCGGTTTCGTCCGCCTCCAAGGAGATATCGCCGACGGCGCCGGGCCGAATGGCGAACAGCGGCTTACGCCGACCCACCACGTATCCGGACGTAACGTAGAGCAGTCCGTGGTCGGCAAACGGTGTGGCAATCGTAATCGACGACATCCCACCCAACTCCCAGAGCAATTGGCCATCGAGCCCATAGCTGCGGATCTTGCCGGTGCCGGGAGTGACGATCTCTGTTCGCTTTCGGTTTTCCCATACAAACGGCGTGGCCCAGTTTGATTTTTCGTCGCGATCGACTCGCCAGATCCGCTCGCCCGTCTTCTTGTCGATCGCGACCAGGAACGACTGCTTGTCGTTGTCGTTGACCACATAGATGCGCTCGCCATGCAACACCGCCGAGGCCGCGGTCCCCCAGCCGAAGCGTGTCGGAACACTTTCCCATCTTTTCGACCACAACAGCTTTCCTTCGAAGTCGAAGCAGAACAGCCCCACGTTCCCGAAGTAGGCGTATACGTGCTCGCCGTCAGTGACCGGGGTCTCCGAGGCCAGCGTGTTTTTCAGATGGTGACCGTGCCGGGGAACGCCGTGATGGACTTCCCTCTCCCAGACGATCCCGCCGGTCTCGATATCCGGGCAATAGACCACAAAGCGGTGAACTTCCTTCGGCGCCTGTCGGTCGCCGCCGAAGTAGAGTCCTTTCTTGACCGGTTCGAGTTCTCCCCCTTCCTTGATGGCGGTGGTAATGAAGACCTTCTCGCCCCAGACGCCGCCGAAACCGCCTTGCCCCGAGCCGTTGCTGGCGTCGTGGATCAGACACCCCATACGGCTGAGGTTCTCGCCGGCAGGGCCTATCGCCACCACGGCCGGTCTTTGAGTGGTCAGGCCGTCCATTTCACCACCCGGGTCGATCCAGTCGCCGTAGGCCTGACGGCCGGCGACGTATTTCCAGATCGTCTCCTGGCACTGCCAGGTGTCCTTTCCCCAGAGCGACAACGGTGTGCAGTCCCGAATCTCCACGTCGCCGTCGCGGATATCGATCCAGACGGGCCTATCGGCCCTTCCTTCGAGCACGATCCCGTCCCACCCGGCGGACTTGAGCATCGTGGAGAACCGGCCGCCGAAATTGCTTCTGGTGAACCAGCCGATCGGATACGACTGGACCCCAATCCCCTGCACCTCGGTCCTCCCGGCGCCGGCGGGAACCTGGGTGCCGCTCAACGGCGAGGTCATCATGGTGACCACGTTGGCGGGGTCGAAGCCGTCGATTGTCTTGTCCTTGACCAGGTCGAAGAAGATGGCCGACCCCATTCCGTGTCCGCCGACCCACTCCTCATACCGGCTGGTGGGCATGGTTGTGATCTCTCGAGACGTCAGGTCGACCCTCAAGATCTTGCCCGCGTATCCGTTCATTCTCCGGTCCTCCGCATTCGTGTTGATCGGCGATCGATGCTCAGTCGCTCGGGTATCCCAGGATACGCCAGGCTATCCCTCTGAGGTTCACCTTGTAGCCGGCGTCGCCCTCTTGTGCGGGGATCTCTTCGGTGAACTTGATCGCGCCGACGGGGCAAACCTCGACGCAGGCTTGGATGTACAGGGCTTTGAAACCTGTGGCTTCTGCAAGACGTGCAGCTTAGGCGTTGATTACGCCCACCACCTGCAGGGGCCTTTCCTTCGCGACGGCAGGCCGAAACCGGGCGCCGGCGGATTTCAGGCTGATCATGAGGACCATCTCCTTATGGCTTCGTCGCCGTTGGGTAACCGAGCTCCGCCAGGGACTGGGTGATCTCGTCCAGGACGGTTGGATCATCGATGGTGGCCGGCGACGTTGATGACGTCGTCGATGCGGCTCATGATCCACAGGTAACCGTCGGCGTCCCGATAGCCGGCGTCGCCCGTGAGGTAGTAGCCCTCGGATCGCAGCGCTCGCCCGCCAAGAATAACGTGCGGAAATTGGACATGTCATACTTCTTGACGAACTCGCCGTTGGGGTCTTCCCTTTTGATTGCCCGGATGGCAGTGGGCGCAGTGAATAGCACCTCAACCCCGTGCTCGGAGATAATGCGCCAGAAAGCTCCGGCATCCGGCGTTCCAACTGGCTTGCCCTCGAAGAGGATAGTGGTATTGCCGTTCAGCAAAGGGCCATAAACGATGCAGGAATGCCCCACCACCCAGCCGATGTC
>JBDRTC010000927.1:0-6503 GCA_043824335.1 Planctomycetota bacterium
AGGGAGCCAGGATGTCTCGCGGAATCGACGGGATCGACCTGTGGACGGCCTGGTAAAGACTCCGAGGACGCGCGCGCGGAGAGATGTCGGTTGCAATGACCCTCTTTGCTCCGAGGAGATGGCACACAAGCGCATGACTCAAGACCCATCCGCAACCGATTTCGAGACACGTCTTACCTGCAAGCGGCGGATGATCGGATTGATGGAAGACAGACGCGAACTGTGCGGCGCACAGATCAACCCGTTTTGACGTAGACGCCAGCCACCTGGCAGCCAGCCTGTCGTACAGTCTCATTCGGCGGATCCCGACTTTCACCGGTTCCGGGATGAATTTCGCAAGCCGTCGTTTCATGGGACGTCCTCGATAACGCCCTGCCCGGTGGCAGGACCAGGTCGCCTCCGTTCCGCTGCCATAGGTCCTCGTATTGGGGAAAGCGACGATGCCACGACGTCGTCGCCCGTTGCTTAACCCGCGATACGATCGCTCCGGCCCGGTGCAGTCCGCATCGCGGGAATCGCGTCTCCAAAAGGAACGGAGGAACGATCGAGCGATACGTCGGCGTGGCGGAGTCCGTAGACGTGTTCTATAACTCTCTCAACCACCGTGTTCTCATCGAACTCGTTCTGTGCTTTGGCTCGGGAGATGCAGCCAAACGACGCGCGAAGGGCTGCATCACCGGCCAGTTTCTCGATGGCCGACGCCAGTGCTCGCGAATCGCGAACGGGCACGAGGAAACCGTTTTCGCCGTCATCCACGACCTCTCGGCAGCCAACGTTATCGGTAGTGACGATCGGCTTTCTCATCGCCAATGCTTCCAAAAGGAATCGTGGTACCCCTTCGCGATAGTAGGACGGCAGAACGGCGACGTCCGCTAGGGCCAACAGCTCCCGCACGTCCTCCCGGAATCCCAACCATTTGAAATTGGGTGAGGTTTTCGATCGAAGGTATGTCTCCGGGACCGGGTCGGGACAACCCGGCTCAAGTGGGCCGGCCAAAACGAACAACGTCTTGGGATCCCATCGAGCTGCGCACTGGCTGGCCTCGACAAACAGTCTCACTCCCTTGCTCCAAGTGACGCGGGCCACCATCATCACAACGTGGGTCGACGCGTCGATTCCCAGTTCGGCGCGGAGCCTGTGGCTTGAGTCCGCATGAACGCGACCAGGCGAATACTCCTGGAGATCAACGCCGCTACCCCGAATCAGCACCGCCTTGTCGCGACGAATGAACCCGCGTCCTGTGAAAAGCGACATATCTTCCACGTTCTGGAACCACACGGATGCGTGAGTCCTGAACGCCCGCCGGTAAAGTTGCGATACGATCCGTTGGAGCACTCGTCGCTTCCAATCGCCGCTTTCCGAGAAACTGTATCCGAGCCCGTTAACCAGAGCGACCACTCTTGGCACACATGCCGCACGCGCCGCCAGGGCGCCGAAGATATTCGGCTTTATGGTCATGGTGTGCACGATATCCGGCGTTTCCCTGCGAAACACGCGGTACAGATCGAGAAATAGTTTGAAGTCGCGCAGAGGGCTGACGAATCGAGACATGGGAACGGCCACGTGCTTCGCACCCAGCGCAGCGAATCGGGATGCGTATGCTCCCTCCGGTGTCACCACCGTAACCTGAATTCCCCGGGCGGTCAGTCCCCTGACCAGGCCTTTTCGCGTTCGCCATGCGTCACTGTCTGAATTCAGGACAATCGCCACCTTGCGGACCGACCTCGGTGGGGTTATCCCGGCGTTGGCGGCATCCCTGTCCTCGGCTCTGGGCATATTGATCTCTTCCATCAACCTAAGCCAGTGCCTTTCTTCTGCCATGTTTTCGCGATCCTCCCTCTGGGCGCCGGTAGCGATAGCGATCCCACGCGGCCAGCATCAGGAGAAGCCAGGTCAGCTTGGCCCAACGGACGGGGTCGGGCGGCGCTTCGTGCAGCAGGCGTTCCAAATGAGCACGATGAAAAAGTGAGCAGACAATTCCATTTTCCGCTAGAATCAGGTCGTCCCGCATCTCCCGCAACTCTCCCTGGAGCCAGGGAAGCAACGGTATTTCGAAGCCACGTTTTGGTGCTCGCACCACCTCGGGCGGCAAATGACGCTTCGCCAAGTTACGCAAAAGCGGCTTGGTTCTGAACCCTCCCAAACGCGTTGACTGCGGCAGGACATTCGCCCACGCCACAAGCTCCTGATCGAGAAAGGGCGACCTCGTCTCCAGGCCGTGGGCCATTGCGGCAATATCCATCTTCACGAGGAGAGCGCCGGGTAGAGTCCAGACGAGATCCAATGCCAACACTCGATCCAGTTCCCCCAAGAACCTCAGGGCGTCGGCCAGGTCCTCAACGGGGGCATGCCGGTGAAAATGTTCGGACGGTTGGCGAGACAAGGCCTCCTGTTCCGTGGATGTGAAACCATCGGCGTGCCATGAAAGCAATCGATTGCGCGAGCCCGCCGCCAATCCCCTGAGGAACCGATGGAACAGCGCATAGCGAGTCCGGAATGATCGAGAGGGCGGCAGAACCGTCAGACATGCCCGTGCGGTCGACCGCGCAATTCCTTCGGGCAGCACACGTGCCAACCGAGCGAGCAGAGCGGTAGCCAGATGGCGCCGGTATCCCGCGAAAAGCTCGTCACCCCCGTCACCGTTGAGCACCACCTTGACATGCTCGCTTGCAAAGGAACAGATGGCAAACGACGGGATCGCCGAAGCGTCACCAAAGGGCTCGTCGTGGTGCCAGGCGATCTTTGGGATTAGGGAAGCCACGTCAGGACTAAGTACTACCTCGTGGTGTTCGGTCTGATAACGTTGAGCCACTTGTCTTGCCAGCGCCCGCTCGTCAAATGAGTGATTGGCATCGAAGCCGACTGAAAACGTGCGTAACCGGCATCCGGTGGTCTTGGACGCAAGCGCAGTGATGAGGCCACTATCAATCCCTCCCGACAGAAAAACACCAACTGGCACATCCGCCCGAAGACGCAATCTTACAGCCTCCGTGAGGAGTGCCTCCGCCTCGTCTAGCGTGTGAGCCGATCGCGAATGTCGTTTTGGCAGCCATTGAGGCTGCCAATACCGCGATACTCTGGTCTCATTCGGACTTGTGGCAAGCAGCGAGCATCCTGGTGGAAGTTCTCTAATCTCGCGGTAGATGGTTCGCTCCCCGCCGATGAAACCGTAGCTAAGATATTCATTGAGCACCGTCGTATCGATCGTTGGTGCTGTGTGCAACCCGGCGAGAATGGCTTTGATCTCCGACGCGAAGTACAGGGTGTGGCCCTCTTGGCAGTAGTACAGAGGCTTCTTGCCCACCCGATCTCGCGCGAGTATCAACCGTTTCTTCGCCCGGTCCCACAGAGCAAATGCGAACATTCCGCGAAGCATCCCGAGGCAGTCGAGCCCATGACGTTCGTAGAGAGCCAAGATCACCAAGGTATCACTATCGTTGTCAAACTGCGCCCCATGGCCTTCCAGGTGACGCCGTGACTCAACATAATCGTATACCTCGCCGTTGTAGGCGATCCGCGTGTTGCCGGACGGGCCTTTCATGGGCTGTTTGGCTCTGGGTGAGAGATCGATGATCGCAAGCCGGGTGTGTCCGAGGGCAATGCCGGATTGCTGATCAATCCAACACGCCTCGTCGTCCGGCCCTCGGTGTCGCAACGTGGCCGTCATGGAGTGCACTGTCTCTTCGAGCGACTGCGTCTCGCTTCCGCCCGTCCACAACCCGGCCACACCACACATGACAGTTCAACCTCACTGCGAGCACTTCAGTAGTCTGCGAGAACGCCGTTCGAGTTCGCCGGGATCAGACACCGCCACGTAAATGAGCACGATCATCGTTGCCTGATCTCGGTTTGCGACTTGCTTTTCCGAGTCCGCGATTGGCCCGGCCGTTCTCCTCCTCCCAAAGCCGTCTCTTCCAGAAGTCAAGGCGACGATTCAGGGCTGCTTGTAACGAAAGATGCTCACGGGCGTAGGCGATTGCCCTCGCTGCATGCAACCGCTTTGTATCCTCATCCCTCGCGAGAATCCGACGAACGGCCTTCTCGATGGAGTCGAGGTCGTGGGGATGGCTCACTTCGACCAGGCCTTCCTGCACGAGAGCCGAGCCCTTGGCGGCGTAGGTGACAACGGGTTTTCCGTTGGCCAAGGCTTGCCGCACCTTCTGGTAGGAATTACCCACACGCCGGAAGCGATCCGGACGATCCAGTGCGAAGCACACGTCAAAGGAATTCACGTAAGCAGGAATCTGCTCGTAGGGCACCTGACCGGGAATCACAGCGCGATCTTCAATCCCCAGCTCCCGGGCCCGCTTGCGCAGACTCTCGGCGCCGGGCGCTCCCGCGATCACGACGCCAAGTTGGGGATAGTCGTCGAGCAATCGGGACGCCACCTCCAACATCTGCATGCCGCCTCGTTCGTCCGGCCGGCAGCCCGCGTACCCCAGGATTGGCCCAAATCGGTCGATGTGGATCAGACGCCGGGTACTCTGTATGTCTCGGGGCGAGAATCGTTCCAGGTTCGTGGCGTTTCCCACCAACAACAAGCGTTCACGCGGCACGCCATACTCTCTTTCCTGCAAGCGGAGAAGAGACTCGGTACAAGCGTCCACGGCCAGGGCACGGTTAAGAATCTTCCGAAGTAGAAGCAGGTTCAGCGGGGCAAGCAATTTGGCGATTCGCCCTTTGAACCCGACGTTGTCCGTGAATCCGCGACCGTCACCAGCCGTCTTCACGGCATATGGCACGTGCGTGTTTCTGGCCAGATAGAATCCCAGCGGAAGAACCCTCTCCCGCACAACGATGAGATCAAACGGTCGACGGTCCACCAGTCGCCGAATCTGCCTGTTGAGTTCGAACTGTTGCCGCAAGAAGCCAATCAAGTCCCATTTCCACGGGTTCCGGTAGAAGGTGGTTTGTTCCGTATTGACTTCGGGACAAGAATGTCTTGGGGTCGGTATGAGGATGTGGACCCTCGATCCGAGTGTCTCCCGGAGGCTGAGAACGAACTCTCGCTCGTTGACGCCAGGCCCATCCCCTTGCGAGACATCGTGCATGGAAACGTATAGGATTCGTCCCTCGTGATAGAGATCAACCACCGTTGGCTCCTTGACTCATGGCCGTGTCGCGAGAGGTTCTATCATTCTCGTTGAAGCGTGGAAGCCCTGATCCGGTATGCACCGGCCGCCCTAACGCTTCTGGTTACCGGCCGATAGACCGTCCATAAAGACAAGCAGGTGGCGTAGACTGCTGCCACGGGCAACATGGTGGCGACGAACGGCAGCAGCTCGATGGGTCCCACCACAACGGACCTTCCCAGCGGCAGACAGGTGAGCCCGATAAGAGCGGTGTTCAGCACGGTCTTCCGCAGGCTGAACAGAATATGGCTTGAAAGGGCGAGCATCATCCCCAACAGGAAGAATCCGACGACCAAGCCCATCCAGCCGAAGTCGCCGTAGAGCTTTCCGTGGTAGGTCGTGCTGAGGTAGGTCGTGCCCCGCTTATTGGGTTCGAGAATCGTGAACAATTCGTAAGCGAAGGGGGCCCCACTTCCCGCCGTTGTCCCGGGCAGTGCGTTGATGATGTCCGTCGAATGAATCTCGCCGTATCTCATCTGTATCTGTCCCGACCGCACCAACTCGATCGCGTGGACGGTATAGAGGCCGTTACCAATAAAGATCCGCTCGGCCAACTTGCTCACGCCGCCGGTCAAGAGAGTTCCGTTTCTGGCGTCCGCGGCAATTTTCTTGACCGTGCTTAAGGCGAAAAACAACACCAGCAGGGCCGTGCCAATCACCAGCAGCGTTCGAAGTCGGATGCGCACCACCAGCGAGGCCACGACCACGATGGAGACAAGCGACCACAGGAAGGGTCCGCGGGTACCGTCTCCTGCAATGTAGACGAAACAGGCAAACACCAGCAGACAGGACAGAAGCAGGCGCGGGAGTGTACGCCGTTGCAGGAACAACAGCCAGCTCACCGAGGCAAGTAGCGGCCAACCGACAGCTATCACTTTCCGGACTATCCCTTGTCCCCGGTACTCACCGCCGAAGTAATGAGCCTTCGTCAGTCGGAATCGCTCCTCGCCTGCGAAAGAAGCGACGCTTCCGTCGTCATCACCTTCTGTCAGGAGAAGGTTGATCGCAGTGAGGATGGGCGGAGCCCCTTCGTAGTAATACCATCCCAAACGGACCAGCAACACGGAACAGATAAGGATGGCAAAGACATGCGCCTGGGGACCGCCCCGAACCAGCGGACGTTTCCAAAAGTCCAGAGAATTGGCCATTCGCTTGCCGATCAAATCGTGCATCAAGACGTAGCCCAGCACGAACGCCAAAGAAGAGGTCAGAATGACCAGCGACGCGTACAGGTCCTCGGAAATCCCGGTTACGCGCGCGTAAATCGGCGCGAACCAGACCATCAGCAGATCCAGGCCGCAGAAAACGACAAACGGGGCAAAAATGATCCTGTCGCCGCATTCACGCTTCCAGACGGCGGCCCAGAGGGAC